>DATMHD010000152.1:0-13674 GCA_035555075.1 Sphingomicrobium sp.
GGCAACGGCCACTGAGGCAGACTTGCTGACATTCCGCCCGCGCCTTAGAGCGCCCGCGCAATGACCCAGTTCGACCTGACCGACGACCAGCTCCAGATCCAGGAGATGGCGCGCAAATTCACGGCCGATGCCATCACTCCCTTTGCTGCGGAGTGGGACGAGAAGAAGATTTTCCCGAGGGACACGATCCGCGAGGCGGCCGAACTCGGCTTCGGGTCGATCTACGTTTCCGAGGAGAGCGGCGGGATTGGCCTTGGGCGCCTGGAAGCCGCGCTCATCATGGAAGCCATGGCTTATGGCTGCCCGTCGACCAGCGCGTTCATCTCGATCCACAACATGGCGGCCTGGATGATCGATCGCTTCGGTTCGGCCGAAGTGAAGCAGAAGTATCTTCCGGCGATGATCACGATGGAGAGGATCGGCAGCTATTGCCTCACCGAACCCTCGTCGGGATCAGACGCGGCAGCGCTCAAGACCCGCGCGGTGCGGGAGGGTGATCATTATGTCGTATCGGGCTCGAAAGCCTTCATCTCGGGCGGCGGCGAGAACGAAATCTACGTCACCATGGTGCGGACCGGCGAGGAAGGGCCCAAGGGGATTTCCTGCCTGGTGATCGAGAAGGACATGCCCGGCGTCAGCTTCGGAGCGCAGGAGCGTAAGCTCGGCTGGCATTCCCAGCCGACGGCCCAGGTCAATTTCGATGAGGTCCGGGTGCCGGTCGGGAACCGCGTCGGCGGCGACGGCGAGGGCTTCCGGATCGCGATGATGGGCCTTGACGGGGGACGCCTCAACATCGGTGCCTGCTCGCTCGGCGGAGCGCAGAGATGCCTCGATGAAGCCGTCGGCTACACCAAGGAACGAAAGCAGTTCGGAACGCCGATCGCCGACTTCCAGGCGACGCAGTTCACGCTTGCCGACATGGAGACCGAGCTCCAGGCCGCACGCTACCTCCTCTACGTCGCAGCGGCCAAGGTCACTTCGAACGCACCCGACAAGACAAGGTTCGCGGCCATGGCAAAGCGGCTCGCGACCGACACTGGATCGTCCGTGGTTGACCGGGCGCTCCAGCTGCACGGCGGCTATGGTTATCTTATGGACTATCCCATCGAACGTTTCTGGCGCGACCTTCGGGTTCATTCGATCCTCGAGGGAACCAACCAGATCATGCGGGTGATCGTCAGCCGCGACATGCTCCGCCAGTGACAGACGAAGTCCTGATCTCGACCCAGGACAGGGTCGGTCGAATCCGCCTCAATCGCCCCAAGGCAATCCACGCGCTGAACACACAGATGTGCGAGGCGATGAGCGCCGCGTTGCTGAAATGGCGGAGCGACGATGCGGTCGAGGCCGTGATCATCGATCATGCCGAAGGACGGGGATTTTGTGCAGGCGGCGACGTCGTGATGATCGCAAGGAGCGGCAGCGAGGATGCTGCCGACGCGAAGCGCTTCTTCTTCGCCGAGTACCGGCTGAACCACCTCCTCTTCACCTATCCCAAGCCGACCGTTGCGATCATGGACGGCATTACGATGGGTGGCGGCGTCGGGATTTCGCTTCCCTGCACGTTCCGGGTGGCAACGGAAGCGACGCGTCTTGCAATGCCGGAGACGGGGATCGGCCTCTTTCCCGACGTCGGCGGCGGCTGGTACCTGCCACGGCTTCCAGGCCGGGTCGGCGAGTTCATGGCCCTTACGGGAGCAAGGCTCGATGGCGCCGAATGCCAGTATCTTGGCCTTGCGACACATTATGTCGAGCATGACGCCCTCGCCGACATGATCGAGCGGATCGCAACGACGCCGCAACGCGTCCAGGGCCCGATTGGGACTTTCGCGACCAAGGCCCCGGAACCGAAGATCGAGCAGAATTTACCCCTTATCAGCAGGCTCTTCGCCTCGGATGTCCTCGAGGAGGTGCTGGCCGCGCTCCAGGCCGATGAAAGCGACTGGGCCCAGACCGAGCTTGCAACACTTCGCTCCAAGAGCCCGCTTTCCTGCAAGGTGACGCTCCGGCTCATGGCCGAGGGCGCAAGACGGACAAGCTTTGCCGACGAGATGCGCGCCGAATATGCACTCGCCGGCCGCGTCGTTAGGACGCACGATTTCCGAGAAGGAGTTCGCGCGCTCCTCATCGACAAGACCGGCGACCCCCAATGGGAGCCGGCGAGCCCCGAAGAGGTTACCGAGGAGATGCTGGACGTTCTCTTCGCGCCCCTTCCGGGAACCGAAGCCTGGACCCCGTTCCCGGAGACTGAAGAATGAGCGAATACAAGAATATCCTGGTCGAACGGCGCGGCGCGGTCACCCTCGTTACCCTAAACCGCCCACAGGCGCTGAACGCGCTCAACAGCGACGTCCTCAAGGAACTCATCGACGTCTTTGGCGCCTATGATGCCGACGATGGCCAGCGCTGCCTCGTCCTCACCGGCTCGGAGAAGGCGTTCGCGGCCGGCGCCGACATCAAGGAAATGTCGAACCAGGGCTTTGCCCAGATGTACTCGTCCGATTTCTTCGCCGGATGGGAGCAGGTGACCGGCACCCGCAAGCCGTGGATCGCCGCTGTTGCAGGCTATGCTCTTGGCGGCGGCTGCGAAGTCGCGATGATGGCCGATTTCATCATCGCCGCGGACAGCGCGAAGTTCGGCCAGCCGGAAATCAAGCTCGGAGTGACGCCCGGCATGGGCGGCTCGCAGCGGCTCGCCCATGCGGTCGGTAAAGCCAAGGCCATGGAAATGTGCCTCACCGGACGGATGATGGGAGCTGACGAAGCGGAGCGGTCGGGCCTTGTTGCACGGGTGGTCCCCGCAGGCGACCTCCTCGACGAAGCGCTGAAGACGGCCGAGGCCATTGCCGCAATGGCACCGCTCGCCGCGATCGCGGTCAAGGAGATGGTGAACGCCGCCTCCGAGATTCCCTTGACGCAGGGCATCCGTTTCGAGCGCCGGCTGTTCCACGGACTGTTCGGCACCGAGGACCAAAAGGAAGGCATGGCCGCATTTGTCGAGAAGCGGCCCGGGAACTGGAAGGGACGTTAAGGATGGCGCGCATCGCATTCATCGGCCTTGGCCATATGGGGGGCGGAATGGCGCCGAACCTTGCGAAGGCCGGACACGAGGTCCGCGCCTTCGACCTGATGCCCGACGCCGTGAGCCATGCGCTGGAGGGCGGCTGCAAGGCCGCAAGCTCGGCAGCCGAGGCCGTAAAGGATGCCGAGGTCGTCATCACAATGCTTCCGGCAGCACAGCACGTCCGGTCCGTCTTCGAGAAGGACGTCGCTCCAAATGCGCCTGCCGGAGCACTTCTGATCGACTGCTCGACAATCGACGTCGCAAGCGCGCGCGACGTCGGCAACGCAATGACGAACGGGGGATTCGACTTCCTCGATGCCCCGGTCTCGGGAGGGATCGCGGCAGCCGCCGGGGGAAACCTTACCTTCATGGTCGGCGGCACCGACGCGCAGTTCGAGCGCGCGCGCCCCTTCCTTGAACCGATGGCAAAGGCAGTGATCCACGCGGGTGATCTTGGCGCCGGCCAGGCTGCGAAGATCTGCAACAACATGATCCTTGGAGCAACGATGGCGGCGACCTGCGAAGCCTTCGTCCTTGCAAGGAAGCTCGGCCTTGACCTCCAGACCTTCTTCGACATCTCGTCGAAGGCCTCGGGCCAGAGCTGGTCGATGACGAGCTACGCGCCTGTGCCCGGGGTCGGGCCCGACACTCCTGCCGACCATGATTATGAGGGTGGTTTTGCAGCAGCCCTCATGCTGAAGGACCTGAAGCTTGCAGCCGACGCTGCAAGGAGCGTCGCTGCCTATACGCCGATGGGCGCCGAGGCCGAGGAACTGTACCAGCGGTTCGTCGATCGCGGCGGCGGCGGGAAGGATTTCTCGGCGCTCATCAAGATGATCGACGACAGTTGGAAAGTTCCCGACCAGAAATAGGAGAGCCCATGCGCCTAGTCCTACTGACCGCCGCTGCGAGCCTGTCGCTTGCGGCCTGTGGAGGTCCAGCGACCAGCCAGGCAAACAATGCCCAGGCCAACATCAGCAATGATTCCCGTCCGGCCGCAACCGCGGCCCCGAGCAGCGTTCAAGAGGTTTCTATGTCGCCGGTCAGCGGCGATGAAGCGAAGACACTCATGCACGAGCGCCACGAAGGCATGGAGACGATCGGAAAGGCGAGCAAGGCGATCCATGACCAGCTCCAGGGCAGCTCTCCCGATCTTGGCATTGTCCGCGCAAGCGCAGCAAAGATTGCCGATCTGTCGCAAAAGGCTTCCGGCTGGTTCCACGCCGGTACAGGGCCCGATGTCGGGAAGACTGGTGCAAAGCCGGACATCTGGCAGAATCCTCAGGACTTCAGCGCCAAGCTGGCGGACTTCCAGGCTTCGGCCAAGGCGTTCCAGGAAGCGTCGAACGGCAATGACATGAGTGCGATCAAGGCCCGCCTTGCGACGCTTGGCCAGTCCTGCAAGGCCTGCCACGACAAGTACCGGTCGAAGATGCAGCATTGATCCCTCGCCGTTTCGTTCTTGATTGAAACCAGTATCATAGCCACATCGGGCAGATGCTGATCCGTACCGAGCAAACGCCGAACCCCTCGACCCGCAAGTTCCTTCCAGGACAGGTCGTGATGGAAACGGGCACGCGTGATTTTCCCGATGCCCAAAGCGCCGATGCCTCGGGCCTCGCAAAGGCGCTGTTCGACAGCGGCATGGTCGAAGGAGTCTTTTATGGACGCGACTTCGTCTCGGTGACGGCGCAGCCCGGGACCTCATGGACGGACCTCGAGCCTCTCGTCCTCGAGACCCTCCTCGATCATTTCGTCAGCGGCGCACCGCTGTTCGTGCGCGGCTCCGCGGCCGGCATCGACGTCGCACCTGAAAGCAATTTCGAGGAAGATCCGGCCGATGCCGACATCATCGACCAGATCAAGGAGCTGATCGAGACCCGCGTCCGGCCTGCAGTTGCGCAGGACGGGGGCGATATTGCTTACAAGGGCTATCGCGAGGGCCATCTCTATCTCTCGATGCACGGTGCCTGTTCCGGCTGTCCGTCGTCCACCGTGACCCTCAAGCGCGGCATCGAAAGCCTGATCCGCCATTACGTGCCTGAAGTGGAATCGGTCGAGGCCGTCTAACTTTTGAGGGGCTTGCGGCGTTGGGCCGCATATGACCAGTATCTCCCCCATGCTCCTGGCCTTCGATACCTCGAGCGCCGCCTGCACCGCCGCGCTCTTCGACGGATCCGGCGCCTGCATTGCGCGAGCCGACGAGCTGATCGGACGCGGCCACGCCGAGCGGCTGGTCCCAATGATCGCCGAGCTGCTCGAGGGCCGCCGGTGCGAGGAGATTCTGGTGGGCGTCGGCCCCGGGAGTTTCACCGGCAGCCGCGTCGCGATTGCCGCCGCCCATGGCCTGGCGATCGGTTGGAGCGCGAGGCTCCAGGGCATGTCTTCGCTCGCGCTGCTTGCCGCCGGGGCGCGATCTGAGGGCGAAGTCGCCGCAGCAGTGACCGGCGGCCATGGCGAACTGTTCGTGCAGCAATATGATGCCCAAAGCCTCGTCCCAGTCTCTCAGCTCACTTCGGCCGACCCCTCGAAGAGCGCCGAAGTGGCTGGGGCAATGCTCGTGGTTGGTTCGGGAGCACGTCTGCTCGTCGATGCGAGGGGCACGGGCGAAGCGGTCGAGATGTGGCCGTCTGCAGCCAATGCCCTTCGCCTCCCGCTATCCTTGAGGAGTCTGCCTCCCAAGCCCGTCTATGCCCGCGCGCCGGACGCGCGCGTTCGGCAAGCCGCGTAATGGCGACCGTGGAGCAGGACGTGCGGATGCAATCCGGGACTTTCGAGGACCTCGATGCCGTGATGGAAATCATGCACTCGGCGTTTGGCCGGCGGTTCGGGGAAGCCTGGACGCGATCACAGCTCGCGGGCATTCTTCCAATGAGCGGCGTCTCCCTTGTCATCGCGCTTGAACCGCGGACAAACACGGCAGTCGGCTTCTCGCTTGTGAGGACCGTCGCCGATGAAGCCGAGCTTCTGCTTCTTGCAGTCCTTCCGGCCCATCATCGCCGGGGTGTCGGTGCACGGCTGCTCGACGATTTCCTGAAACGCGCTCGAAACGATGGAGTAGCGCGCGTCCATCTTGAAGTTCGTGACGGGAATCCTGCCGTGGGAATGTATCGCAATGCAGGCTTTTCACCGGTTGGACGTCGCCGCAACTACTATCACGCGCCAAACGGCAAGCGCTTTGATGCCATTACGCTAGCTCATGAATTTTAGTTAAGTTTTTTTAACGATCGTTCAACTTGCTCTGCCATTGCGCGAAACCTTCCCGAGGCGTAATAATTTTGATGTTGTGCAGTAGTCACTGCATGGCCTCTGCTCGATTATTAGGAAGTACAAATGGCCGAAATCCAGAACTCAGAAGACACGCTGCTAACGTTGACGGCCGACATCGTTGCCGCCCATGTCAGCAATAATAGCGTGGCTGTGAATGACTTGCCGAACCTCATTCAGAACGTCCATGCGGCATTGTCCGGGATTTCGGGCAGTAGCGCTGCGCCGGAACCGAAGCCCGAGCCCAAGGTTTCGATCCGCTCGTCGGTAAAGCCGGACTACATTGTCTGTCTCGAGGACGGCAAGAAACTGAAGATGCTGAAGCGGCATCTGATGACGCACTACAACATGACGCCGGACCAGTATCGGCAGAAGTGGGGACTTTCGGCTGATTACCCGATGGTCGCGCCCAATTATGCCGAGCAGCGCCGGACTCTTGCAAAGTCGATCGGCCTTGGCACCAAGCGGCGCCGGACGAGAGGCGGCAAATAATCCCTCGCTGGACGTTCGCGCCTTGCATACTTAACTTGGCCGGATGACGCGGACGATCGATATCGAGGCGCTGTGCGCCGACAAGGGACTTCGCATCACCGAGCAGCGCAAGGTCATCGCGCGCGTGCTCGGTGACAGCGAAGATCACCCTGACGTCGAGACACTCCATGGCCGGGCCGCGGCAATCGATCCGAACATCTCCATCGCGACCGTCTATCGCACCGTCCGCCTGTTCGAGGAGGCGGGTATCCTCGAACGCCACGAGTTCGGAGACGGACGCTCGCGCTATGAGGCGGCTTCCGAGGCCCATCACGATCATCTGATCGACGTCGAGACCGGGAATGTCATCGAATTCGTCGACGAGGAACTCGAAGCGCTTCAGAAGAAGATCGCCGAGAAGCTCGGCTTCCGACTGGTCGATCACCGGATGGAGCTCTACGGCGTCTCCCGCGACCGCGATCGCTAAGGCTCGACCCGTTGGGATGAACGGCCGTGCGCTCCTGCGCATCTTTGGCCTTGTCCTCCTGCTCCTGGTCCTTGGGCCCGTCCACGTCATCACCAGGACCTGCTTTGGAAGATCGGGCTGGCCGCGACGGTTCCTTGCAGCGGCGGCCTGGATTGTAGGCGCCCGTGTGCATTTGAAGGGGCGCCGCATCGGCAAGCACGCGCTCCTCATCTCCAACCACGTCACCTGGATCGACATCCTCGTGCTCGGCGGCTCGACCGGCTGCGCGTTCGTGTCGAAGGATGAACTTGGCCATCCACTGATCCACTGGCTCGCCGACCAGAACGGGACGGTCTATGTGAAGCGAACCAACAGGAAAGGCGCAAGAGACCAGGCAGCAGCGATCTCGCAAGCGCTCGAGCGCGGGAAACCGGTCGCCCTCTTCCCCGAGGGCACCACCGGGCCCGGAGACCGTCTTCTTCCCTTTCGCTCGACCCTTCTTGCAGCGGCCGCCGCTGCGCCCATCGACATTTCGATCAGGCCCGTCGCCCTCGACTACGGTAAGGCGGCGGGCGAGATCAGCTCGTGGGAGGAAGCCGGAAGAAACAATATCCTTCGGCTGCTTGGACGCCCGGGAACACTCGCCGTCACAGTGAACCTCCTCGAGCCGCTCGAGCGTGCCGGAGACCGCAAGCAGCTTGCCCATGACGCCCGCGAGGCAATTGCATGCCGGCTTGGCTTAACCTCCCCGCACCACTCGCCTATAGGCGATGATAAATGACTCCCAAGACTTTCAAGATCAAAAGCTTCGGTTGCCAGATGAACGTCTATGACGGCGAGCGGATGGCGGAATTGCTACAGGCCCAAGGAATGTCGGCTGCCGAAACCGCCGACGCCGACCTTGTTGTTCTCAATACCTGCCACATCCGCGAGAAAGCCGCGGACAAGGCCTATTCCGATATCGGGAGGCTGAGGCGCGAAGACGGCTCGAAGCCGCTCATTGCGCTTGCGGGCTGCGTCGCGCAGGCGGAAGGCGCCGAGGCGAAGCAGCGCTCGCAGCTGATCGACATGGTCGTTGGCCCCCAGGCCTATCATCGCCTTCCTGAAATGATCGCCAAGGCTGCAGGAGGCGCCCGGCCAGTCGATATCGACATGCCAGCCGCGAGCAAGTTCGACGCGCTGCCGGCCCGCGGCCGCGCCGCTCCTTCGGCGTTCCTTACGACCCAGGAGGGATGCGACAAATTCTGCACCTATTGCGTCGTTCCCTATACGAGGGGCGCCGAGATCTCGCGGCCGGGGAACGACATCCTTGCGGAAGGCGAGGCACTGGTCAGCGGGGGCGCGCGCGAAATCGTGCTGCTCGGGCAGAACGTGAACGCGTGGGGCGATGGCGAACGTGATTTTGCGGGCCTGATCCGCGCTCTTGCAGGGATCGATGGGCTCGAGCGCATCCGCTACACGACCAGCCACCCTGCCGACATGACCGACGAACTTGTCGCTGTGCATGCCGAGGTTCCAAAGCTGATGCCCTACCTTCACCTTCCGGTGCAGTCGGGAAGCAATCGCATCTTGAAGGCAATGAACCGCAGCCACACAGTCGAATCCTATCTTGCAACTCTCGAGAAGATGCGTGCAGCGCGCCCGGACATCGCTCTTTCTGGCGACTTCATCGTCGGCTTCCCGGGCGAGACGGAAGAGGATTTCGAAGCCACGCTGGAGATCGTCGATGCCGTGCGTTACGCCTCGGCCTATTCGTTCAAATACAGTCCGCGGCCGGGGACGCCCGCGGCAGTGATGGAGGATCAGATCCCGCGCGAGATCATGGACGACCGGCTCCAGCGCCTGCAGGCCCGGATCAACGAGCATCAGCTCGAGTTCAATCGCTCCAAGGTCGGGTGCGATACGAAGGTCCTGCTCGAACGGAAAGGAAGGCTTCCCGGCCAGATGATCGGCCGCTCGCCATGGCTCCAGTCGGTCCATGTCGATACCGACGCGCACGCTGGCGACCTCCTCGACGTGACGCTCGTCAGCGCCGGACCCAACAGTATGACCGGTGCCATGCTGCAGAAGGCCGCCGCCTGATGTCTCCCCGCCGTGACCTTGCCGCCGTTCCCGAGCGCGCCCGGCTCGAGCTGGAGTTCGAGCAACCGTATCTGCTCGGACCCTTGTTCGGCGACTATGACCGTCATCTCATCACCATCGAGAACAGGCTCGGGGTGCATATCGCCGCACGCGGCAACCGCGTGCAGATCGAGGGCGAGCCGGACTCGGCGGCGCGTGCAAGGGAGGTGCTGGTCGGCCTCTACAACCGGCTCGACCAGGGCCATGACGTCGATGCCGAGGCTGTCGAGGCGGTGCTCGGGATGGCAGCGCAGCCAAATCTCGACGGGATCATCTCCGAGGAGGTCGCAAGCCCGCCACGGGTCATGATCAGGACCCGCAAGAAGACGATCGTCCCGCGTTCGACGGTGCAGACCGCATATATGGAAGCCCTTTCGCGCGACGACATGATCTTCGCCCTTGGACCAGCAGGCACCGGCAAGACCTATCTTGCAGTGGCTCAGGCCGTGTCACAGCTGATCACCGGAAGCGTCGACCGGCTCATCCTGTCGCGGCCTGCGGTCGAAGCCGGCGAGCGCCTCGGCTTCCTTCCCGGCGACATGAAGGAAAAGGTCGATCCCTATCTCCGCCCGCTCTACGACGCGCTCTACGACATGCTTCCAACCGAGCAGGTGGAACGCCGCATCGCGTCCGGAGAAATCGAGATTGCGCCGCTCGCCTTCATGCGCGGGCGTACCTTGAACGATGCCTTCATCATCCTCGACGAGGCGCAGAATACGACGCCGCTTCAGATGAAGATGTTCCTGACCCGCTTTGGTATGCGCAGCCGCATGGTCATCTGCGGAGACCCTCATCAGGTCGACCTTCCCGACCCCTCCAAATCCGGTCTCGCAGACGCCGTCGGCAGGCTCGAGCGGGTGAAGGGCATTGCTGTCGTCCGCTTCACTGCAGCCGACGTCGTTCGCCATCCGCTCGTCGGTCGCATCGTCGATGCCTACGAAGGCCCGAACGCCGTCAGGGACGTTGGCGCATGATGCTTGAGATCGCACTCGAAGCCGACGAGGAATGGGACAGTAGCAGCTCGTGGGAGCCGCTGGTCCGCAGCGCCATCGAGGCCGCAGTGGCCGAAAGTGCCTTTCCGCAGCTCGCGAGCTCGGCACGCAACATTGAAGTCTCGGTTCTCCTGACCGGCGACGACGAGGTCCGCCGCCTGAATGCGCAATGGCGCGACAAGCACAAGGCAACGAACGTGCTCTCCTTTCCCATGATCGATCCCGACGATCTTCATGCAGCAAGATTTGTCGACAGGGAAATGTTGCTCGGCGACATCGTTCTTGCGCGCGGCATCTGCGCGGCAGAAGCGGCTCAAAAGGACGTGACCATCGAGGAGCATGCAACGCATCTCCTCGTCCACGGCACCTTGCATCTGCTTGGCTACGACCATGAGGACGAGTGCGACGCTTCCGAGATGGAGGGACGCGAGATCCGGGCGCTTGGACGCCTCGGCATCGCCAACCCCTACGAGGTCACCAGCTGATGGCGACGCGGCAGGACGACGGCGGATCGCGTCTCTGGCGCGGAATGCGCCACCTTATCTTCGGCGAGGAGTCGGAGCCGACGCTCCGCGAGGAGATCGAGGACGCGATCGACGAAGCCGAGGAAAGCCAGCGCTCCCACCCGGTCGCGGGCGACCTTTCGCCGGCCGAGCGGCAGATGCTGCGCAACCTTCTTCATTTCGGAGAACAGACTGCGGGCGACATCTGCGTGACCCGGGGCGACATCATGGCGGTCTCCTCGGACATCAGCTTTGAAGACCTCGTCCGCGCCTTCGTCGATGCCGGTCACAGCCGGCTCCCGGTCTATGGCGAAAGCCTCGATGCAGTGATCGGCATGGTCCACATCAAGGACGTCTTCATGGCGAACGTCGATCCTTCGCGTGACCGCTCGCTCGCCTCGCTGATGCGCGAGCCACTATTCGTTCCTGAATCGATGGGCGTCATCGAGCTCCTCGCACGGATGCGCAGCCAGCGCATCCATCTTGCGATCGTGGTCGACGAATTCGGCGGCACCGAGGGCCTGGTGACAATCGAGGACGTGGTCGAGGAAATCGTCGGCGAGATCGAAGACGAGCATGACGAGGCCGAGGCGGGCATGCTGACGCTTCTCGAGGACGGCCTGTGGGAAGCCGATGCGCGCGTTGAACTCGAGGAGCTTGCGAAGGCCGTCGATCCCCAGCTTTCGTCCGAGGAGGACGAGGTGGATACGCTGGGCGGCCTCGTCTTCCTTCTTGCCGGTCACATCCCGCAGAAGGGCGAGTGCGTCACCCATCCCTCCGGCTGGAAGCTCGAAGCGATGGATTCCGACCCCCGCCGGATCCTTCGCGTCCGGCTCCACGCGCCGGAGCCGGCGCCCAGAGCCTAGTTCTTCGCGAAGAGCTTGGCGGGGTCGGCCATCGCCTTGAACTCGAGCGCATTTCCGGAAGGGTCGAGGAAGAACATCGTCGCCTGTTCGCCTGCCTGGCCGGCAAACCTGATCGTCGGGGCGATCACGAAATCGACCCCGGCGCCTTCCAGCCGGCCGGCAAGCGTCTTCCAGTCGGCCATCGGCAGAACCACGCCAAAATGCGGCACCGGGACGTGTTCGCCGTCGACCTCGTTGGTCGACCGCGCGCGGACCTCGTCCGGCGCGAGGTGCGCGACGATCTGATGCCCGAAGAGATCGAAATCGACCCACTCGTTCGCGCTCCGGCCCTCCGCGCAGCCGAGGATACCTCCGTAGAAGGCGCGCGCCTCGGCAAGATCATCGACCGGGAAGGCGAGGTGGAATGGCGGAAGGCTCATCCAGCCGCACCTGCTCGGGACAGGGCAAATTGTCGAGGCTTTCGTTAACGCACCGTACCGGCTAGCCCTCGCACCCGATGCTCTACGTCCTTTACGCGTTCCTGGCCGGCGGCGCCTCGGCCTTCGCATTCGAGCCAACGGGCCTGTGGCCGCTGTTGCCGGTGGCCTTCGCAATCCTGTGCGAACTCACCTGCCGCCAGAAGAGCCTCTGGCGAGGACTTCTCACGGGCTGGGCCTTCGGGCTTGGCCAGTTCGTGATCGGGCTCAACTGGATCGCGACGGCATTCACGTACCAGTCGAACATGCCACCCTCGCTCGGCTGGGTCGCAGTCCTTCTCCTCTCCATCTATCTCGCATTGTATCCGGCGCTTGCAGCGGGGCTTGCCTGGCGCTTCGGCCGAACCGACCGGGTGGTCCTCGTCACCGTCCTTGGCGGCGCCTGGGCGATCTGCGAGTGGCTCCGGGGAACCATGTTCACCGGGTTCCCGTGGAATCCTGCCGCAGCGGCAATGGCCTCGACACCGCTGATCAAAGTGACCTCGCTCATCGGGACCTACGGTCTGTCGGGCCTCGTCGTTCTGCTCGGCGGCGCGATCTGGCTCGAATATTACCGCAAATGGCTGCCGCTCGTGGTGATCGTCGGAGCAACGGCACTTCTTTTCGTGCTCCCGTCCTCCTCCGTTCCACCCGATCCTCTCGCCGTCCTCAACGTCCGCGTCGTCCAGCCGAATATCGGGCAGGAGGACAAGTGGCGCCCCGGGTTCGACGAGGAGGCCGCCAGGCGCCTCGCCCAACTTTCGGGCACTCCCTCGAACGAGCCCCGCCTCCTCCTCTGGCCCGAGGCCGCGGTCACCGATCCGCTCGAGGACGCGCGCCTCGACGAGCAAGGGTTCGCGGCCTTCCAGCGCACTCGCGCAGGCTCGCTGCTCGGGCCCGAGGACCGGCTTCTGACCGGCGGCATCGCAATTGCGTCAAAGGACGGCGTCCACGTCGCGGGCGCGGCCAATAGCGTCTTTGTCATTGGCCAGGGCGGCCGTATCCTTGGCCGCTACGACAAGGCCCATCTCGTTCCTTACGGCGAATACCTGCCGATGCGGCCGCTCCTTTCGGCGATCGGGCTTTCGCGCCTTGCACCAGGGGACCTCGATTTCACGCCCGGCCCCGGGCCAAGGACCATCAATTTGGGCGGCGATTGGGGGAAGGTCGGCTTCACCCTCTGCTATGAAATCATCTTCTCGGGCGCCGTGGTCGACGAGAAGAACCGGCCCGGCTTCATCTTCAATCCCTCGAACGATGCCTGGTTTGGCCGCTGGGGACCACCGCAGCACCTTGCCCAGGCGCGCCTTCGCGCGGCCGAGGAGGGACTGCCCGTCATCCGCGCGACCCCGACCGGGATCAGCGCGGTGATCGACGGACGCGGCAATATCGTCAAATCGCTTCCGTGGCGGCAGGCGGGGGTCATCGACGCAGTACTTCCGCCCGCAGCCAACTCCCCGCCGCTCTTT
>DATMHD010000153.1:0-5265 GCA_035555075.1 Sphingomicrobium sp.
GAAGACATCAGCTGCCAGAGCGTCTCGGCGCCGTAGAAGAGCCCGGCATCGCTCGAGGCTCTGATCTCGATTCCGGAAGGCGTCACATTGAGCCGGTAGCTTTCAGGCCCCGGAATGCCTGCATCGCGGCGGAAGCGGATCTTTCCCCTGGCTCCAAAGCCTAGCCTTGGTCCCCCGCTTCGGACGAGGAGTGAACTTAGGCGCTCGCCTGCGGCCCGTTCGCCCCTATCGCCAGCGTCGATGCGGGCGGCCGAGAACGGGAAGCTCCCTTTCTCCATGATGACCGAGCTCGGCATCGGGAGAAGCGGCAGCTCGGCGGCATTCGCCGTCGTCATGCCAAGCGACACGACGGCAGCGAAAACGACAACCCGCATCAGCCCTCCCGCAAAACGCCGTGGTCGGATTGTGTCAGAACGTGACTTTACCGCCAACCCAGAAGGTTCGCCCATTGTTGTAGACTGCCCGCGGGATCGAGGGATCGCCGACGAAATACACCAGCTTCCGTTTGGTGAGGTTCTGCGCATCCGCGGTGAGCGCGATATTCCTCGTGAGATTGACGATCAGCGAACCGTCGAGGGTTCCAAAATTGCCCTGCCACATCGGTGTTGACCGATCGATGCCGCTCTGGAACTTCGAGCGGAAAGTATAGGCAAGGCGGGCGCTCAGAAGCGAATTCTCGAAATAGCCGGTGAGATTGTAGGTGTTCTTCGAATTTCCGTCGATGACGCCGCCGCCCTTCGCCCTTGCGTCGGCGTAGGTATAGTTGGCGATGACGCCGAAGCCGTAGGCGATCGGCTGCTGCCAGTTGATCTCGAAACCCTTGTTGTGGCCGCCCGGCCCGTTGACGGGCCCTGTCACCGTGAACTGTGCGCCCTGCGGGTGCTGCTGGGTGATGAGGAAGATGCTGCTCTGCTGCGTCGTGATGTACGAGGCGATGTCGAGGTAGAAGAGATTGACCGAAATGAGGGCCTGCTTGCCGTAATACCATTCGGCGGCAAGGTTGAAGTCCCATGCCCTGAAGGGCTTGAGGTTCGGATTGCCGCCGGCATTGGCGGTCAATGCAAGATCGCTTGCAGTGAAGGCGCCGGCGAGCTGTGCATAGCCGGGACGGGCCATGACCCGTGCAGCGCCGGCCCGGAGGAGAAGGTCGGGCCGGACGCTGTACGTGACGTTGGCGCTTGGCAGGATGTCCCAGTAGCGGTTCTTGGTGACCACCGTTCCGCAAGTTCCGCAAAACGGGGTGATCGCGTTCTGCGTCGTCGCGCTCGGCGAATATTGAAGCGTGTTGAGGTCGGTGTGGACAGCGCGAACGCCAAGGTTGCCGCGCCAGTGGCTGTCATCGTCGAACCTTGCCATTGCGTAGACCGCCTCAGTCTTCTCCTTCACGGAGAAACTTGCCTGCGGATAGAAAGCGAAGTTTCGCCCGCCATTTGTCGCAAGCTCCTGGAGGACCTTGTTCTGGTCCGCGAAGGAATAAGGCGTGACGCCCGTTAGCCCATCACCATAATCGGACGGGGTGACGCCGCCCGCGAACACGGTCCCGAGGTTCACGAGCTGGGTTCCGGAATAGAGGCCGTTTCCTGCCCACGAGTAGGCCGTGTAATCGAGGGAATGCTTGTGATTGGTGTATCGGCCACCGATGCTGATCGACTTCAGGAAGCTGTTGTCGAAGCGATATTCAAGGTCGGCGCGCCCATAGAGTTCGCGGTCGGGGGAAATGATCTTCCCGCCCCATGACCAGCTGTAGAAATTGTTGAGGTAGGCGGGCGAGGTGACATCCGTCGGAAGCCCCGGGAATGTGACTGTCGCGCCCTTCCCTGCGAACTGATAGCCGACACCGGTGTGCCAGTAGGTTTCCCAGGCGTAGGTGTCGGTCGTTGCACCCTTGCCCTTGGTATAGCCGATCTCCGCGGCAAGCTTTGCACGATCGCTGATGTGCCAGGTCGCGTCGGCATTGATGTCGAAGGTCGATGAATAGGCCTTGCGGAAAATGTCGTCCTGGACCCGTCCATTGACGGGGCCGCCGCCCGCAGTGGTCGCATTCCAGTTGGCGGACGTCAGGTAGCCGTTCGTGACGGTATAGGACCCGAGCGCATATCCCGGCGTTCCGGGCGTGGAATTCGCGTCGAGGACATTGGTGATCCATGCCATGGAGTTACGATTGACGTTGCTCGCATCCATTCGGGAATAGAGCCCGTTGAGGTCGAGCTCGAAATTGCTCGACGGCTTGAACTGTACAGCGAGGGTCCCGCCCTTGCGGATCCTTTTCTGGGTGAAATAGGCCGAGCCGATGAGGATCGGCGCAATGACGGTCTGCCCGCTATTGTTGAAATTGGCAGCGGTCCTGTAGCCGAGGAATTCCTGCCCGTCGCGCCTGAGATAGCGTTCCTGGTAGAAGCCGGTGGCGAGAACGCCGAAACTGCCGTTGTTGTTCTTCCAGCTCGCAAGCCCGGAAATCTGGGGTCCCCACTTCTTGGCAAGATCGTTGTAATTGCCCTGCGCGGTCACGGTGAAGCTTCCGGACGGAAGATCGAGCGGCATCCGGCTGATGACGTTCATCGTGCCGCCAACGCCGCCTTCGGGAAGATCGGCCTCGCTTGCCTTGTAGACTTCGAGGCGGCCGACGATTTCCGACGGCAGGAGGCTGTAATCGAAGCTCCTTCCGCCTGCAGTCTGGTCGAGGACGAACCAGTCGCCCGTCGCGATTCCATGGCCGTCGAGAAGCGTGAGGTTCAGCGCCGGATCGGTCCCGCGAATGGAGACCGACTGGTTTTCGCCGAAGCCGCCGGCAGCCGCCGAACCGGTCACGACGTTGACGCCTGTCAGCCGTCCGAGCGCGTCGGCGACATTCTTGTCGGGAAACTTGCCGATGTCCTGCGCAGTGATGACTTCCGAAACGACATCGGACCTGCGCTTCCGATCGAGCGAAGCCTGGATCGATGCCCGGATTCCAGTGATGACGATCTGGCCGGGTTGATCGCTCGTGCCCTCCCGCACCTGCGCGGGACCGACCTCGCCTTGGATCTGCTGGGGCGCAACCTTGGGCTCGGGCTTCTTGTCACTGCTGGTGCCGGTATCCTGCGCGCTTGCAGCGGTCGCAATGGAAAGTGCAAGGACACTCGCCGTGCACCCAAGAATCGCCTTGCACAGTTTGGAATTCACTTCGAACATCGTCTTCCCCCTCTGAAAGACTTCGATTGGACCGGACCAAAGTGGGACCACTCTCCAAACGGTCGCCTCTTCCACGCAACTGCTGTTACCGGACCTGACAGTGACATTTAGCCGACAAACCAAGACCAATTGCAATACCAAAAATAGCACCAATGCAAATTTTTGTCACAATTTGGTATTGAAAAGGACTTAGCGACGCCTCAAACTGGGCCGGGCAGAAGGAACGCGGATGTTCGTCGAACGGGTTGGGAAACTGGACAGCGGGAGCGGTGCTCCACTCTATCTTCAGCTGCAGCGCGCGCTGCGGTCGGCGATCGAGCGCAATGTGCTGGAGCCTGACGAAGCGCTCCCCCCCGAACGCGAACTTGCCGAAGCCTACAGCATCTCCAGGGTCACGGTCCGGAAGGCCCTCGACGGCCTCGTCCATGCCCGGCTCCTCACCCGGCGCCAGGGCGCGGGCACCTTCGTCGCCGCGCGAGTCGAAAAGAATTTCTCGACCATCTCGTCGTTTACCGAGGACATGCTCTCACGAGGGCGCCAGCCCCACAGCGAGTGGATTTCCAAGGGCGAGGGAACCGTCATGCCCGAAGAGGCGCTCGCCCTTGGCCTTGGCCCCGGCTCGCCCGTCTACAGGCTGGTGCGCATCCGATATGCGGACGGCCAATCAATGGCGCTCGAGCATGCGACCATCCCCAAGGAAACACTAAGCTCGGTCGAAGCCATTGGCGAATCCCTGTACGATGCCCTTGGCGAGGCGCGCCCGGTCCGGGTGCTCCAGCGCCTGCGCGCGGTCCTCTTCACGAGTGAGCAGGCCGAGCTCCTCGGCATCGAACCTGGCGATCCTGGTCTCGAGATCGAGCGCCGCGGCTTTGCCGCCGACGGGCGGACCGTCGAATTCACGAAATCCTATTATCGCGGCGACGCCTATGACTTTGTCGCGGAACTAAGCGTTGCGCGCGGCTAGGCTCGTGACGGGCGAAGGCCACTCCTTTTCGCCGGGCCTCGGGCCCGAGCAGACGATGATGTTCAAGGAAGCTAAGGAAGCTCCCGCGGCCGTCCGCCGCCAGCTTCAGCGCAATGCTGCCGTGGTCGAGCGCCTGGGGACCGAGCTTCGCGACAAGAAGCCCAAGGTCATCGTGACCCTTGCCCGGGGAAGCTCCGATCACGCAGCGACCTTTGCACGCTACCTTCTCGAGACCCGCGCCCGGGTCCTCACCAGCTCGCTCTCGCCCTCGGTCGGATCGATCTACGAGGCGATGCCGGATCTTTCAGGGACGATCATCCTTGCGATTTCCCAGTCCGGGCGAAGCCCCGACCTTTTGAACGCGGCCCGGCAGGCAATGGAGAATGGCGGACGCCTCGTCGCGATGGTGAACGATGAGGCATCGCCGCTCGCGTCGATGGCCGATGTCTTCATTCCTCTGGATGCGGGACCCGAGCGAAGCGTCGCTGCTTCCAAGTCGTTCATTGCAAGCCTTGCCGCCGTACTTCACCTCCTGTCGGCCTGGACCGGCGACCCGTCGATCGGAGCCGCACTCGCGATGCTCGGAGACAAGCTCGAGGAGAGCTGGGAGCTCGACTGGAGCGAAGCCCTAGGATTCCTTGTCGATGCGAGTGCCATGTACGTTGCCGGGCGCGGTCACGGGCTCGGCATTGCCCAGGAAGCAGCGCTCAAGTTCAAGGAGACCTGCGGCATCCACGCCGAGGCCCATAGCGCGGCGGAGCTTCGCCATGGCCCGATGGCCGTCGTTCGCGAGGGTTTTCCGGTGCTGCTCTTCGGCCAGTCGGATCAAAGCCTCGAGGGTGTGTTGAAGCTTGCGCTCGAACTTGAAGAACGGGGCGCATGCCTCATCAGCGCCGGCGTCGAGCGCGCGCCTGGGCTCGTCCTCCCGGTCGCAAGCGCTGACGCCCTCATGGCGCCCATCCTCGAGATCGCGAGTTTCTACCGGCTCGCCAATTCCCTTGCAGTGGCGCGCGGGCGCGATCCTGACCGCCCTCCCCACCTCGCCAAAGTGACCGAGACGCTCTGATGGGAAGCGCTCTTACCAATGGCCGGGTGCTTCTTGCCGACGGGCTCCAGGACGGACTTTGCGT
>DATMHD010000154.1:0-4288 GCA_035555075.1 Sphingomicrobium sp.
CGGGATCACCCGTAGCGCGAATAATCCAGTGGCCGATTATTCGGAATGGTTAGCGTCCCGTGCCTTGGGGTTGAAGTTGGAGGCCAAGTCCACCACAGGGTACGACGGCACGTGCCTCAAGGGTTTGAAGTACGAAGTAAAGGGACGACGGCGGACACCGCAAAATGGCTCCTATCAGTTAAGCCAAATTCGCGGTTTGGATAAGCGTCACTTCGATTATCTGGTTGGGATCATTTATCGGCAGGACTTTAGCGTGGACTACGCCGCGCAGATTCCATACGATGTGGTTGCTGAGAGAGCACGGTATGTGGGACACACGAATGCATCGATTTTACAGTTCCGGCCGGACGTCCTGGAGGATCCACGGGTTACTGACATTACAAGCCTGATTTGCGCGGCGAGCCAGTTTTCTGTTCCGTAGGTTCCTACTCTACAGGAGAGGCATCATGGGAAATCGCCCCAGGGATCTGCCGCCCGTTCCGACAAAGGAGCGCTTTCGTGATGCCCTTCGCATCCTTGCTTACTCGATGCCGAAGAAGCATCGGCGCCTCCTCGAGAAGCACTATAGGTCAGCCGGGCATACGGCGACGGCAACGGAGCTTGCAAAGCTCGTGGATTATCCTGACTGGAATAGTGTGAACCTGCAGTACGGGACCTTTGCCGCGAAGCTTGCCGATCGCATGCATTGGACTCTGCCGCCCGACACGCAAGCCTCGTATGCAGTAGCCTGGTTCGAGAAGCCCGATGGCCCTGAGGAGCATTGGCGGTGGCACATGCATGACGAGCTCGTGGCCGCGTTAGAAGAGCTACGCTGGGTTACCCCGCTGCAGACCGCCTAGCGTCCGTTGGGGAGGCGTCTGCACGGGCCCAGCGGCACTGTTACAGGTCAGCGAATCTCATTTGATGGTCGCTGGGTGGTTGGGTGGTGAGGATGAGCAAATTCTAATGTTTGCACATTTGATCTAGCCGGCGCATCTTTGGCGCCCACCCTGCCCCCCGGCCGTGCAGCGCCTTCCCGACGATTCCTTCCGCTTCTCCCCAAAGGACCTGATCGCCTACCTCGAGGGTGACTTCGCTGCCTGGTGCGAGCGGAATCACGCCGAGCAGTCGCACCATTCCGGCCCAGGAGGGGTTGCCGGCGGTGGGGTCCGACCGACCGATGGAATGTTCACACCGGATGTGGCCGACGAGGAGATGGAACTCGTCATCCGCCGAGGCCTGGAGCATGAGGCTCGGCACCTCGCCGGCCTCCGCTCCCGGGAGCCCGGTCTGGTCGAGATCCCGAAGGACGACGGCGCCTACGAGGCCACCCGCCGCGCCATGCAGGACGGCGCCCCAGTCATCTTCCAAGGCGAGCTCCGCGCCGAGCCATGGATGGGCATTGCCGACTTCCTCCATCGGATGGATGGCTCGTGCTCCCTTGGTTCCCACTTCTATGAGCCTTGGGACACCAAGCTCGCCCGCTCGGCCAAGCCTTACTTCCTCCTCCAGCTCTGCGCCTACGTGGACATGCTGGAGTCGATGCAAGGCCGCCGGCCCGAACGGTTCGGGTTTGTCCTCGGCGACGGCACCGAGGCGCCCTTCCGGACGGTAGACGTCTGGCACTACTACCGGCGGCTCAAGCGCTCGTTCGAGGCCTTTCAGCGTGACTGGAGTCCGGACGCACACCCAGACCCTGCGCTTGATCGCACCCACGGCCGCTGGAGCGGCTGCGCCGAGAAGCTGCTTGAGGACCGGGACGACCTGAGCCTCGTCGCCGGGATCACGCGGAGTCAGATCGTCCGGCTGCGCGAGTACGGCATCGACACGCTGACCTGCCTCGCGACGATCGACGTCGCATCTGTGCCGCGGATGACGGCAGCGACCTTCGGCACTCTCAAGGCACAGGCGGCGATGCAGCTCGCGAGTCGAACCCGCGGATCGATCCAGTGGGGATACCGCGCGATCGACGCCGAGCGGCCGCGTCGAGGGCTCGCGCTGCTGCCGCCAGCGTCGCCAAACGACGTGTTCTTCGACATCGAAGGCTTCCCCTTCGCCGAGAACGGTGGGCTAGAGTACCTGCTCGGTGCGGTCACCGTCGACAGCGGGACGCCCGAGTTCTACGACTGGTGGGCGCACGACGAGGCGCAGGAGAAGCGCGCCTTCGAGCAGTGCATCGACTGGATGTACGCGCGATGGCAGAAGGACCCATCGCTCCACATCTACCACTACGCGTCGTACGAGCGCACCGCACTCGGCCGGCTGATGGGCAAGTACGCGACGCGAGAGTTCGAGGTCGACCAGCTCTTCCGGCAAAACGTGCTCGTTGACCTTTATCCGATCGTGATGCAGAGCGTCGTGATCGGCGCACCGAGCTACTCACTCAAGAAGGTCGAGCGCCTGTACATGGGCCAGCGGAGCGGCGAGGTCGTCAGCGCCGGCGGGTCGGTGGTGGAGTACCAGCGCTGGCTCGACGAGCAGGAATCGCCCGATCCGGCGCAGTCGCCGATCCTCGGCCGCATCCGCTCATATAATGAAGTGGACTGTGTCTCCACCGTCGGTCTGCGTGATTGGCTCCTCGCTCGGCAAGCCGACGCAGGCATTCCCTGGTTTCCGCCGGCGACGTCGGATGACGCCAAACAGCCGAATGTGCCGTCGCCGGCCGAGGAGCTCGCGAGCCGGCTGCTCGCACGGGCGGAGAACGAGGAGGAAGGTTCGGAAGCTCGGCGCATCACCAGTCTGCTCGCCTGGCTGCTCGAGTTCCACCGGCGCGAGGAGAAGCCGTGGTGGTGGCGCTACTTCGAGCGGATGGGCGCGACGGACGAGGTTCTCTTCGATGACGCAGACTGTCTCGCCGGGCTCGTGCGCACGGACAGGCCACCGCGCGCGATCAAGAAGTCGATGGGCTACGAGTACCGGTTCGATCCCGACCAGGAAACCAAGCTTCGCGACGGTGACACCTGCGCCATCGCCGGCACGGATGACGAGACGTGCGTCATCGAGGCGTTCGTCGATCGGGATTCCGGGCTGGTCGAGCTGAAGGTCGGTCCGAAGCGGACGCTGCCCGACCGACTGTCCCTAGTGCCGAAGGATCTGATCACGACCACGCCACTGCGTGAGGCTATCCTGCGCTTCGTGACGCGTTGGTGTGAAGATCCGAAGTGTCATCCTGCACTGGCCGATCTGATCGAGCGTCAGCCGCCGCGGCTTTGTCGTCCTGAGCGAAGCGAAGGACCTGCTTTCTTCATCGACGAGACACGTGACATCACGCCCCAGGCAATCGACGCGGCGCGGCGGCTCGACCGTTCGGCGCTCTGCATTCAGGGCCCGCCCGGCACCGGAAAGACCACGGTGGCAGCGGAGATAATCCTGGCGCTCGTCGAGGACGGGAAGCGCGTGGGGATCGTGGCCAACAGCCACCAAGTGATCCTTAACCTGCTCGCGAAGATCGCCGAGCGGGGAGGTGAGCGTGGGCAGCAGCCGGCGCTGATCAAGGTGGGGGGCGAAGCGGACCATCCGTTGATTGCGAGCAGCCGGATGCAGCACATCGATTCAAAGGGGGCACGGGACGCGATCGCCGCTGGACCACTGGTTATCGGCGGCACCGCCTGGCTTTTTTCGCGGCCGGAGCTAGATGGCTCACTCGACTACCTGTTCATCGAGGAGGCGGGGCAGCTTTGCTTGGCCAATGCAGTGGCGGTCGGCTGCGTCGCCGCGAATCTGATCCTCCTCGGCGACCAGATGCAGCTCGGACAGCCAACGCAGGGGTCGCATCCCGGAGAGTGCGGGCTGTCGGTACTGGAGTATCTCCTTCAGAGCCATGCGACCGTTCCAAAGGAGCTCGGCATCTTTCTCGGGCTGTCGTACCGGATGCACCCGGAGGTCTGCCGGCTCATCTCGGATGCGTACTATGATGGCCGGCTCGAGAGCGCGCCAAGCACGGCGTGGAACCGGATCATTGGCGCGGCGGCAACGGCCGTCGGTCTGGAGGCCGGCGTGCGATTCATACCGGTCGAGCATCTCGGGTGCAGCCAGGACAGCGAAGAGGAGGTTTGTGCGATCGAGTCGTTGGTCGGCGACTTGCTTGGGTGCACGGTCGCCGTGAATGGTGCGTTACCACGGCCGATGGAACTCAGCGACATTTTGATCGTCGCGCCGTTCAACATGCAGGTTCGGGCGCTCAAGCAGCGCCTTGGTGCTTCGGCCCGGATCGGGTCGGTCGACAAGTTTCAGGGGCAGGAGGCGCCGGTCGTCATCGTGTCGATGTGTGCATCGACCCTCGACGATGCACCGAGAGGGTCAGGGTTTC
>DATMHD010000155.1:0-4766 GCA_035555075.1 Sphingomicrobium sp.
CGTCGCCCACCCGACTAGCCACCTCCACGGCCCGGTCGAAATAGGCTGCGGCTTCGGCCGGACTTAGTGCGAGCAGCGCGCGAGACACCTTAACGAGCTCCTCGGTCACAACGTCAGCGTGCGCGCGCTGATCCTCGATGACTTTGGCGGCTGCGACTGCGTAAGACACTCCTCTCTGATGCGCCCATCGTGACCTGTGGCGAACGGCACGGCGAGCGAACTCAGTGATTGTACGCGTCGAAAGCGGCGTCTTTAGCCCAGCTACCCAACTGTCGAAGGCTTTCAGTGCTCCCGCCGGCTGGTCACGACTGTCTAGAAGCATCTTAAACCACAGCTGAGCGATCTCATCGCTCACAAACGTCTCATCCCGATAGCTAGATGCGCCCGCTGAATCGCTGTGAGTAAGAGCTTCTGACGCTGCTTTTTCAATGTTGAGCGACCTAGGCCTCTGTAGGGCAGTTTTCGCATACAGCTGATGCCATGGCAAAAGCGCTCCGACTATGTGACGAAGATCGCGAAGGTCGCTCGATTCTTGATGATATCCGGTTTTCGGCGCTTCGATCTCTTCGCGGAGTTCCTTGTAGGCCAGGTCTGCCAGGACGAGCGGACGCTGCGTCAAAGCTGCGCGGAGCGCATAAGCACGAAGTAGAGCGCGCCGGGACGTGTTGTGCGGTGACGACAAGCCACGGGGCGGGTCGACTGGCAAGAACTTTGTAATAAGGCGAGAGAGGGTCTCACGACTATGCGTTTTCTGCCTCGCGGCTTCACCCACAAGTTCCGTGATACTTTCAAGCAACCCAGCGTCGTCGCCCCGTGGGGGTGGCGCCTCCGCAGGCACGCGCCTGTCTTCAAGCAGAGTAACAGCTCTCTCAGTCGCGTCTCGCGGAGTGCTACGGCCGGCTCTCCTTAACTCACGATTCGCTGCCAAGATCAGGCCGGTGTCGTTACGACTCGCCCTCGTAACGCTCTCGAGATCATCATATCGGCCATGGTCTACCAATCGGGCCGCGAGGATGCCGCCTGCGGAATAGGAGACTCTCCGAGGCTTCCAGGACCGCAGCCATTTTGCGCACCGTTTCGCGCCAGCCACGTTGAGCATAGCCAACGCAACTTCAGCGATGTCGCCATCGGTAATTGGTTCGCTCTCCCTCAGCTTCCCTGGTAACCTACTCCAGTTGGTGATCCAATCATTGGCCATCCGTAGATGGCTGCGCGCTTCGGGTATGAATTCGCTTCGCATCGACAGAATCGCCGCGTCAAAAGCATGGTGCGAGCCGGTCCATGCCGTGCCAAACTCGCGACGCGCAACGACCTCCATCACGTGTTCCGGCTGCATTAGCGCGCCGGCAAGGTCGGTATTGTCCTGTAGCAGTTGGGTTTGGCGAGCGTTGCTGGCGGTTGCGGCACCGCTCTTGAGGGCGAGCTTTGCCGCATGTTTCCAGCGTCGTGCACGAAGGCTTGCCTTTAGCGCGAACTGGAGTCGCTGTAGCTCGACATCGCGCCGGTCAAGCGCGCTAGTGGTGGGCAGTTCGGTAGCGTCGAGCGCAACAGTGACAAGTTCGTCGAGCATTCCTGCTTCGAGCATTAGCGGCGGTAATGCTGAAGCAGCATAGACGCTACTGGCGGCCAGGGGTATCAGGCGCTCGATGAACGAGCGTAAGTCTGCCGCAGTCGGCCGGTAGCTGTCGCGAAACCAAGTTTCCGTCGGTTCATCACGGAACCGAATTGTGTCGTTCGTCACCAACAGAGGGCGGCCGAGGTCGAACGCGAAGCTAACGATGGCCGAGGTCTCGACGCCGGACATCTTGGCAAGGACGGCGATTGGGATCAGCGGGCGCAAGGTCGCTAGAGCAGTACAGATCGTGTCGATGGCGCCGCGCTCGGTACCCGGGGTATTGTCCTTAAGACGTGACACTGCGTTGTCCAAGATGCCAGTTATCGAACTCTCCACCGTTACCGGCCCAGGGGCGAGAGAACGGAGCACCGTAGGCAGATCGCTTGAGGACGCCAGTGCGAGCGATTGCACGCGCGGGTTTCCGCTCGTAAGCCGGTGAAATTCCGCTACGTCAGCGGTCGTTGCCGATGGGAAAGACAGCCGAAGGTGCACGGCGGTCTCCGCTTCGTCGAACGGGTTCAACCGCAATCGCACAGTGTTTGGTGGCGGATCTAGTAACCCCTGCCGGTGCGTCCGTGTGACAAAGACCAGACGAACCCCGTCGGGGATGGGGACACGAATCAAGTCGCGTGCAAACGAGCGCGAACCGAGTTCCTGCGCGGCGAGCTCCGCATTATCTGCGGCGTCGACGACGATACAGACGAGTCGCTGTTCCGTTCCGACGGATGAGTGCCGCACCGCCTCCGCAGCTTGGCCAAGGCGGTGGAGAAACGCCCTTAGATAGGCCGAACTGTCCGGTTTCGGCGTCGGTATGAGCGGATAGCACAGACCGCGGGCAGAGAGCTCGTTGGCCATTTCAACGAGGCCGACCTTGTGAGGATGCCGATACTCCGTCGGATTTCGGTACAAGCCGTTCCCAAAGCAGTCGTAGACCACGCACTGCGAGCCAGCCGGCAACAGGGACGCCAGATGGCTTACAAATACCGATTTTCCTACTCCCCCTTCCGCGTGCACCAGCGCAGGACGGCCTGCTGCGTTCACTACACCGAGAGCAATGTCGCTTTCCTGCGCTCGAGGTACGCTGCGCTCAAGCTCCTCAATCCTGCTCTCCGCGGGGAAGAGGTCCTTCGAGTCTGTGCCAAGCGCCCGAAGCACGTCGTGTTTCGTGATGACGTTGTCAGAGGCACCTTCAGACAGTGCTTTCCGGGTTACCAGCTCTTTGAGCTGAATCGGTGCGTCCGAATCCGCGACGGGCAGATAGGCAGAGAGCTCCAGGCCGAGACTTTGGCGCTGGAATAAGTACGCTGCATGCCTATCCTCGATCCGCAGTGCCCGTGCGAAGGCGGCGAGTTGCTCCCCTTGAAGTGAGGTGTAGCGGGAAAGCTTCTCGAAGACCTTTGGATGACGGACGGACTTCTCGGCGGCCGCATCCGCAACGGTTTCAGCGAGTTTCGGATCGACCGGTCGGTTTGAAATGAATGCAAAGGTGAAGCGGCCTCGCACAGCGCTTGGACCCAACAGCGACTCGAGATACTGGAATTGTTGAGCGAAGCGGCGAAGGGTCTTCGCAAGCTTGCTGAGAGGCCACTGATCGTGTGCCTGGAGCGTGGAATGCTTGAGTTGTGCGTACCGCACCGCTGACGCATGCTGCAGGTCTTCGCTGCCATAGTACTCCGCAACATCGATGATCTCATCAATGGAGTCGGCTAGACCAGTGCCCGAGGGCCGCGTGCTTACCGAGGCGCCCTCGATAGCGACTGCTACGAGTTCGGCCGAAGGAGCGAGAAGCAGCAAACAGCGGCGCGCTGCCCACAAGTAGTGGAACTGATCACCGTCGCGACTCGCTCGCACCGCGCTAGGGCGGGTTCCGCTTAACGTCGGCTTCTTTCGGGAGGGGTCGCGCAAAGTTTCAATGGAACAGGTAGATGCTTCTACATTACTGCGGAAATCACTTAGTCAGCATTCAGCAATCGCGGGTCGGCCCCTACCCAGCCACGTCGCTCCGCCTTGGACTGCCCATTGCGTCACTGAGGCCTGTCGCACCAGGGTGAATAGGCCTCAGACTGGGAAGCAAGGTTCACTGCCATGGTTAGCGCGGTATCATGGGACTATTTGGTGACATGAGCAAATCCTCATACTTTGGTTGCGGGGAGCCGACATCGACCTGTTAAGACTCGAGGGGCGACAGGCGATCGGAATTGGTAGATTGATTCGAACTTGCGGCTTTGGATAACCCGCCCGACGTGTGCCCGGGCCTGCAGCTCTTCGCGCGGGCGACGTATCTTCCAGCATGGACGACGCCCTCTATTTCTCCGAGCAGCACCTCGCCGTGCGCGAGATGGTCCGCCAGTTCGCCCGCGACGAAGTCGCCCCGGTCGCCAAACAGCACGACGTGGACGCCACCTTCCCATGGGAGAACGTGAGGAAGATGGGCGAGCTCGGTCTCCTCGGCGTGCCGTGGAGCGAGGCGCTTGGCGGAGCAGGGCGCGACACCCTCACCTACATGATCACCATCATGGAGCTCGCCAAGGTCGACGCCTCCACCGGCCTCACCGTCTCCGCCCACACCACCCTCGGCACCTCCCCCATCGTCAACTTCGGCACCGCCGAGCAGACGCAGCGCTACGTCCCCTTCCTCGCTAGCGGGAAAGTCCTCGGCGGCTTCGGCCTCACCGAGCCCGACGCCGGGTCCGACGCCGGCGGCACCCGCACCACCGCCGTCAAGCGCGGCAACTGCTACGTATTGAATGGCACCAAGCGCTTCATCACCCACGGCTCCGTCGGCGAGATCTTCATCGTCACCGCCGTCACCGATCCGTCGAAGGGCACGAAGGGCATCAGCTCCTTCATCCTCACGAAACCCACGTCGGACCTGAACAAGGCAAAAGAGGTCGGCGTCGGCCACGAGCCTTCCTTGCCCGCGATGAAGGGCTTTCGCGCCGGCAAAAAGGAGGACAAGCTCGGCTGGCGCGCCTCCGACACCGCGGAGCTGATCATGGAGGACGTCGAGGTCCCCGCCGAGAACCTCGTCGGCAAGCCGGGTGAAGGGTTCAGCAACTTCATGAAGACCCTCGACTCCGGCCGCATCGGCATCGCCGCCCTCTCCCTCGGCATCGCGGAGGGCGCGTACGAGGAGGCGGTGAAGTACGCC
>DATMHD010000156.1:0-6134 GCA_035555075.1 Sphingomicrobium sp.
GTCTCGAAGGTCTTGTCCTCGGTCGCGATGCCGCGGATGAGCTCGACCAGCTCCATCACGGGTACCGGGTTCATGAAGTGGACCCCAATCACGAACGCGGGAGTCATAGTCCCGTCCGGGCGTGATCGAAACGCGCCTCGAGAATGTGTCGTCGTTGATGATGCCGCCAAGACCGCGCTCGATGGCGGCGATGGTCGATGGCTGCGGCCCTGCCGTGGTGACGTCCTTCGCCGGAAGGTAGGTGGCGCCGCAGCATTCCTCATTGAGCTTCGAATAATCGCCAATGATGCGGACCGAGAGATTGTCATTCGGCTGGAACAGCAGCTGACCGCGCAGCAGCCAGCGGTCCCGGTCGTTGATGCGCCGCCCTGAAACAACGTCCGTAAGGAAACCGTCGCGCTTCAGGTAAACACCGTCGAGCCGCGCAGCGATTGTACTGCTGAGCGGTCCTGTGACGCTGCCCTGGAAACGGCGCATGCTGTAGTTGCCAACGTCAACCTGGCCCTCCACCTCAGGGGTGAAGCGAGGTTTTGCAGTGATGATCGAGATGAGGCCGGCGGACGTGTTGCGGCCGAACAGCGTGCCCTGGGGTCCGCGCAGGACCTCTATCCGGTCGAGCGGGCCAAGTTCGGTAAGGCCAACACCCGCGCGCGAGCGATAGACCCCATCGATGAAGATGCCGACCGACCCTTCAAGGCCAGGATTGTCGCCAACGGTACCGACGCCGCGGATCCGGGCAACCGCCGCACCGCTTTCCGACGATGTCGACGAGACGAGCAGTGATGGTGCGATTTGGTTGAGCTGCCGGATGTCGGTAGCGCCCGTGTTGCGCAGGTTCTCGGCCGTGACCGCGCTGACGGCCATCGGAACATCGGAGAGAGCCTGATTACGGCGGGTCGCCGTAATCACGATGTCACCGGTATCTACAGGCTGCTGCTGGCGCGCCCGATCCTGTGTGGCGGCGCCCTCCGTTGCTCCCGGCGTTGGTCGTGCTGCCTGCTTGTCGGTGTCGGTGTTGGACACGGAAGTCTGGGCGAACGCCGGAGTTGCCACGGCGATCAGGCCTGCCGACGCCAGGAAGGCGGACTTGCGGATCATCTTTTCTCTCCCCCTCGAGCGAGTGAGCGCCCGGTTGGGAGTGAGGCTAGACCCGAAAAGCGTTCAAAGGAAAGCACTGCAGCCGCCGCTCGGCAACAATGGCTGACGGCTGCAGCAATTTGGCAACAGCAATGTAAGTAAGAGCTTTGACCGGAGCATCCCGTCCGGATGCCCGAGCGCACCATTTACTTGGGGGCGAGCACCATCAGCATCTGGCGGCCTTCCATGCGGGGGTGCGCCTCGACCTTCGCCATCTCGGCTGTTTGCTCCTGGACCCGCCGAAGAACGGCCATTCCGAGTTCGCCATGTGCCATCTCGCGACCCCGAAAGCGCATCGTGACCTTCACCTTGTCCCCCTCTTCGAGGAACTCGAACACCTTCTTCATCTTGGTGTCATAATCGTGGTCATCGATGTTCGGACGCATCTTGATCTCCTTGATCTCCTGCGTCTTCTGTTTCTTGCGCTGCTCCGCAGCCTTTTTCTGGGCTTCGTATTTGTAGCGCCCGATGTCGAGGAACTTCGCGACGGGCGGGTCGGCGTTTGGAGAGATCTCGACCAGGTCGAGACCGACTTCCTGCGCCTGCTCGAAGGCTTCGCGCGTAAACATCACGCCCAGATTGTCGCCGTTCTCATCAATCACCCGCACCTTGGGCGACTGGATGAATTCATTGTAGCGGGGGCCGCTCATCGGCGGCGGGGGCGCCATTGGACGGCGCGGATAGGGCGGCGGTATAGCGAAGTCTCCGTATGGTTGTTGGACAGTGTTGAGAGTTAAGCACTCACGGGCTTCATGAAAAGTCCACGCGGACGAATGTGAGTCTTTTTTGCCGCGACCTGTGGCGCGAAGTCGTCACGCCGATGGTCGAAGGTCAGGTGGCACAGCTTCGCGGCGGATCATCGTGACGACCTCGTCGATGCTCATCATCTTCTGATGCTCGTCACTTCCGAGGCGACGCAGCGCGACGGTTCCTTCGTCCGCCTCGCGCTTGCCGACAACCAGCAACAGCGGGATCTTGGCGAGACTGTGTTCGCGTACCTTGTAGTTGATCTTTTCGTTGCGAAGGTCGGTTTCCACACGGATTCCGGCGGCCGCGAGCCTGTCGGCCACTTCCTGGGCGTAATCGTCGGCTTCGGAAACGATCGTCGCGACGACAGCCTGCACAGGAGCGAGCCACAGCGGGAACCTGCCCGCGTAATGCTCGATGAGAATCCCGATGAACCTCTCGAAGGTCCCGATGATCGCGCGGTGGAGCATCACCGGACGATGCTTGTGGCCGTCCTCGCCGATGTAATTCGCATCGAGACGCTCAGGTAGCACGGTGTCGGCCTGGATCGTGCCGACCTGCCAGGTGCGTCCAATCGCGTCCGTCAGGTGGAATTCCAGTTTGGGGGCATAGAAAGCGCCTTCGCCCGGAAGCTCCTCCCAGCCGTAATCGGCGGTGTCGCGCCCTGCTTTCTTCACCGCATCGCGCAAGACCTGCTCGGCATGGTCCCACTCGGCATCAGTGCCGTAGCGCTGCTCCGGTCTGAGGGCGAGCTTGATCGCGTAGCTCTCGAAGCCAAGCTCGCGATAGACGCTGTCGAGCAAGTTGCAGAACTCGACGACCTCGTCGACGAGCTGTTTTTCGGTCACAAAGATGTGCGCATCGTCCTGAGTGAACTGGCGCACCCGAAGGATCCCATGAAGCGCACCGTGGGGCTCGTTGCGATGGCAGCAGCCAAATTCGGCGAGTCGCAAGGGGAGGTCCCGGTAGCTCTTTATTCCCTGGTTGAAGATCAGGACGTGCGCGGGGCAGTTCATCGGTTTGAGCGCCATGAGGTCAGCAGCGCCGGACAGGATCGGCGCATCCTCGTTGGTCGACGGGATTTCGTCGGGCACCACGAACATGTTCTCCCGATACTTGCCCCAGTGGCCACTCTTCTCCCACTGGCGTGCGTCCATCAGCTGCGGCGTCTTGACCTCTAGGTAGCCGGCAGCGTCGAGGCGTCGGCGCATATAAGCCTCAAGCTCGCGCCAGATGATGTATCCCTTCGGGTGCCAGAAAACACTGCCGTGCGCCTCGGCCTGAAGATGGAACAGATCCATTTCCTGACCGATCTTTCGATGATCGCGCTTTGCGGCCTCCTCGAGGCGCACGAGATAGGCGTCGAGCTGCTTCTTGCTGAGCCATGCGGTTCCATAGATGCGGCTCAGCATCGGGTTCTTCGGATCGCCGCGCCAATAGGCACCCGAGACCCTCGTCAGCTTGAAGGCCTGCGGGTCGAGTTTGCCGGTCGAGGCAAGGTGGGGACCGCGGCAGAGATCGATCCAGGCCGCTTCGCCTTCCCCGGTCCGGTACATCGTGATGGTCTCTCCAGCCGGGAGTTCCATCACCCACTCTGCCTTGAATGCCTCGCCCTGCTTTTCGAAGAAGTCGCGCACCTGATCGCGGGTCCAGACCTCGCGCACAAGGGACTTGTCCGCAGCGATGATGCGCCGCATTTCCTCCTCAATGAGGGGGAGCTCCTCTTCGGTGAACGGCCCATGCTCTGCCGCCGGCGCGAAGTCATAGTAAAAGCCGTCGTCGGTCGCAGGCCCGAAGGTGATCTGGGTTCCCGGAAAGAGGTTCTGAACCGCCTCGGCAAGGATATGGGCGAAATCGTGCCGGACGAGTTCGAGCGCATCCTTCTCGTCACGGGAGGTGATGAGTGCGAGGCGCGCATCCCCCTCGAATGGACGCATGATGTCCCGCACTTCGCCGTCGATCTTGGCTGCAAGGGCCGCTTTGGCCAGGCCCGGCCCGATCGCCGCCGCAACATCGGCGGGAGTCGACCCCTCGGGCATTTCCTTCACCGAGCCGTCGGGGAGCGCGATCTTGAACATCTTGGTCATGGCGAGCGCCATGTAGCGTCGCGAGGCAGCCCTCTCAACCGCCCTCCTACGGAGGCTGCGACTGGAGCGGCGTTTCCCAACACGCTTCCTTAATCCGGCAGCTCTAGATTGCCATGGTGTTGAAGCTCCGGTCCATCCAGGTGTTGCGCGGCGTCGCGGCGTGCGCCGTGGTCCTCCTTCATGCCGTCCCCGAGGGCGGCCAGGCGATCGGAGACCGCGGTTTCGGTGCAGCCGGCGTCGACCTGTTCTTCGTCATTTCAGGCTTCATCATGGCCAATGTCGCGAAGAACAGGAGCGCGCTCGAATTCCTCCGTGACCGGCTCTGGCGGATCTATCCCATCTGGTGGATCGCAGTCCTTCCCTGGATCTTCATGGTGCCTCGTGGGCCTACATCGATCGTTTCAAGCCTGACGCTGTGGCCCATCTATGCCGGGGGCTATTACGTCCCCGTACTGAAGGTCGGATGGACGCTAAGCTTCGAACTTCTCTTCTACCTTGGCATGACCCTTGCCATTCTAAGGGGCGCTGCAGTGCCACTCCTTGCCTATGGGCTGTTCCTCGTTGCTGCGCTCGCAACATCCAGTCCGCTGATGCATTTTGCCGGTAGTCCGATGACGCTCGAGTTTCTGATGGGCGTCGTGATCGCCGGCCTGCCTCGGCGCGCTGCGCTCGGGCTTCTCGTCCCGGCGGGAATCGCCATGCTCGCCCTCACGTCCCCTGCCATCGGAGACGTGGATTCGACCCTCCACCCCTTACCGGCACTCTGGCGCGCGCTCCTCTGGGGATGCCCTGCAGCACTGGTAGTCTGGGGCGCATTGTCGCTCGAGCCGCTGTTTGAGGGACGAGTGTTCGACCTGCCGGTGGCAGTCGGGGATGCCTCCTATTCGATTTACCTCTTCCACCCGCTCGTAGCTTTTGGCCTTGCCCTGCCCTGGCTCGTTCGATTGCTTCTTGCGATCGGAGTCGGCTGGGCCATGCATCTACTGGTCGAGCGGCGCGTCATGAGAATGAGAAGGCATAGTAAAGCTCAGTTGATACCGGCGGCAGCTTGAAGTAAAGTTTCCTTGTCGTCGACGACCCGTGGAAACGACTGATCGAAAGCCGCCTTCGAATTCTGCGCGCTGAGCGCAACTGGAGCCAGCAGAAGCTCGCCGAGCGGCTGGAGGTGTCGCGCCAGAGCATCAATGCAATCGAGACTGGCAAATTCGATCCATCCTTGCCGCTCGCCTTCCGCATCGCAGAGTTGTTCGAGCGGCCGATCGAGGAAATCTTCGTGTCGCCGTCCCGCCGAAGCTCGAAGGCGATTTGATGATCGCCTTTCTTCTCGGGGCTCTGCTCGCAACCCCGGCTGTCGAGTGCGCCTTCGATGCGCAAACGTTCGAATTTAGAGGTTCGCCGCTGGAGCAGGCCCGATGCCTCCTCCGAAAGGTGGATCCGGGCGGCGGCGCGGAGCCCGCGGGGGACCTCCCGCCGACGCTTGCACGGCTTATCGGCCGGCCCGCGAGAATCGACCTCACCAAACTCGGCGCCGAGCTTCGGCGTAAGAAAATCGCGCTGCCTGCGACAACGCCCGTCTCCGAAACCCTCGACCATCGCCGGGCAATCTATTTCGTCATTCACGATACCAGCTCGCCCTGGATCGGGAACCGGGAATTCCCACACCGTTTCGACAAGCAGCCGAGCTTCAACGAGGTCAGCGGGTTTCTCGGAAAGGACGCGGTGGCGCGCCTGTTCAACGACCGCAGGGGCAGGGTGACGATCGGCCATGACCTCGAGGTAGGATGGCGCGCAACCAAACTCGAAAAGAGCCTTGGAGAAGCCGTGCGCGGCCGCTTCCTCCACGTGGAGAATGTTCAGCCCCGACGCGAGGACCCGCTGGGGGCACCCCACAATGACAGGATCGCTCCCGATCCGGGCTTTACGAAGGCCCAATACCGCACCCTTGCACTTCTCTACGTTCTTGCAAGCGCACGGGCGGGGACATGGATGATCCCGGGCTTTCACGCGAATATCGATCGGGGCATTCCCGAAGCGCACGATGATCCGCAGCATTTTGATCTCGCGGCATTCGATCGCGAACTTGCCCGCTGGGTCGCACGTCTGGCTCCGGGTCCATGAAAAATCCCCGCCGACGTGTGGTTCGCCGGCGGGGATATGCAGTTG
>DATMHD010000157.1:0-5875 GCA_035555075.1 Sphingomicrobium sp.
AGCCGTCCGAAGACCGGACTGCGTTTTGCAGCGACAAGAATGTTCCTTAACGGACTAGCGCCTTGTGCGGGACGCCGAGCCGTTCCGCCTTCGCTCGAAACTCGAGGCGCGGCGATCAGTGCCGCTGCGAGCGCGCCGATCGAATAGGCCATGTGCCCCCCTTGTCGCGACTCGTTTGCCCCTGCGAGCGCTTCCAAGATACTGACCCAAATCGTTAAATTTGCAACGTCAAAGAAGAATTTAACAACAATGGAACTGCCCCGCTGGACGCCAAACGGAAAGCCGGGGGAAGATCCGCATCATAATCTTAACGCTTCCGGCCTTAGGAATGCCGCCCGGTCGAGGGCGGAGCGTAACGATGAAACCCTATATCCTTGGTGCGATAATCGTGTGGTTCGGTTGCGGCTTTGCAGGAGCCATTCTGCTCGGCCAGCAGCGCGTGGATATCCCGACTGTTTCTGGCGGGCCGATCGCGCTCTGGAATGGCCTCAACCGGCCCGTCGACTGATTTTGAGCTCCGGGCCATAGGTCCAGGCCATCTCGTCCCGATCAAACGCGCGAGAGAGATCGGCTTCCACGGCCAGCCTTCGCGCCGGCGTTTCGCGGCCCAGCCAGGATGCTCGCCGGTTCGGTCCATTTGGGACGATTGCGTTCACACTCTGGCAGCACCCTTGTGCTAGGCCATCATGATTGGAGAATTGATGGCAGGCTCGGCCCCCTCCCCCGAAGACAGCGATTCCTATGAGGACCGGCGCGTCTACCCCCGCGTCCCGGTCGCCTTGCCTTCCTTCCTGCAGGCAAATGGCGAACGCCATTCCGTCCAGATCCTCGATCTCTCGGCGGGCGGCGCAAAGCTGAACTGCCCGGTCCGGCTTGCCGTCGGTACCGCAGTGGTGCTGGACTGCGGAATGATCGGTCGTACGGCCGTTGTGAGATGGCAAAATGGCGAGCTTGTCGGGCTCTGTTTCGACAGCGAGCTCGATGCCCGCGAAGTTTCCGCACTCCTGGTGCGCTCGAAGGCGCTCGCCGCGTGGATGAAGTCACGCGAATAGCAACCATGTCGGCGATGCCGCCGAGCCCCCGAACTGCCTCCAGGAGGGCTGCAGGCGCAGTCCGATCTGCTGACTTGGATGAGAAACAATGGTAAGGTTTCTTCGCGGGTCCAGCCCACGCGAAGGGAACACCAACGCGACAGCTTCACGCCCTCGACCAATCGACGCAAGTCGCCTCAAGCCGGCGACCCGGTCCATCGCGAGCTGATCCCAAAGCCCCCCATTCGAACCTTGCTCTGGCCGGGAACCAGCTGATGCAGTCCGGCAGTAGCGCCGGATCAACTTCCTGGACCCATTCAGGGCCGCGGCACAGCAGGCCAGGAAATCAGGCGATCCAGCGCGCCCTCGGCGGTGCTCCCGGAAGAGCCGCGCGAGATCCCCACCCCGTCGCTGCAACGGGCTTCTCGGGTCCGGCCAGCCCGCTTCCCCATCACGAGACGATCGGCCGTGCATTCGGGCCCTTGGCCGACCTCACCGGTGTCCAGACCTATCAAGGGGGGAGTGCAGCCGCCGCCTGCGCGGATCTAGGCGCCCGCGCGTACACGTCAGGCGATCGGATCGCATTCTCGGGCAAGCCGGACCTCAGGACGAGCGCTCACGAGGCAGCACATGTCGTCCAGCAGCGGGCTGGTCTCGTGCCATCGGGAATAGACCGGCCAGGAGACAGGTTCGAGCGAAATGCCGACGAGGTTGCCGACCGGGTGGTTCAAGGCCGGTCGGCGGCCGACCTGCTGCCCACGGGAAATGGCGCAGGCGCTGGCCCTGCAGTCCAGCGCCAGTCCGACGCGGGCGTTGAACCTTCTCCGCCACCCCCGGCTTCTCCTTACGACAGACCGGTGGCATCCGACGTCGCGCAGCAGGTACGGGGAGCACTCAGCCAGGTCGGACCGGTCGCTGGCGTCGGCAATTTTCCCGCCGCTTATTCGATTCTCAACGGGCTCTCGATGCTCGACCTCCTGCGGGTGCTCACAGAACTTCGCAACAGCCACGACATCGAGATCCTTGTCGCGAATTTCGGGTCGGCCGCACAGTTCAACCAGGGCCGCCTCCAGATCGCCATGACGGTCGTCCTGTCGGCTTCCGGCGGGAGCGGGCCGTTCCCCGGCGATCCTGACGGACTCATCAACGCCGTCCACAGCCTCCCGCCCGATCAATGCAACGAACTCATGGTCTATCTTGCGGGGTCCACGCCGCCGCAGACCGAGCAGGATGTCGCTCGATTTGCGGGCGAAGGACAGCAGGTGCTCAACCAGGAACAAGGGATGAGCATGAACCCGGCTGCTCCCTTCATGGGAATGGCGGGCGTCTTCGGCCCCGGCCTCTGGGCGCCCGGGCAGATCCCGATCGGATTCTACATCGGCAATGCCGCTCATATCGGCATCGCCGCTTATTATACGATGTCCCATATCGGCGAGGTCGTATTCACCAACTTCTTCTCGGTCGGCTCGATCCTGCGGCAGATCTCCTCGTCGAGCCTTGGAACTCGTGTTGCTCCTCCGACAGGTCCATCGCCAGCGGATCTCGACGGCGAACCCGACATTGCAAACATGACCCTTCGCCACCTCTACGAAATCAAGCCCGAGGGATCGGAAGCCCTCGCTCTGACCGAGGCGCTGGAATATCAGGCGGCCTTTGCGATGAGCGGCATTCCAATGGAACTTGGTCCGACAATGGACCCGGGAGTGAACGGCGTCTTCTACGACATCGGATGGTATTTCATCTTCGAATCGCCTGAACCAGGAGTGATCACCTACCGGCGCCAGAGCCGGCCGCTCGAGCCCGTTTACGAGCCCGTGCGGGAAACGAGCGAAGCGCCCTCGGAAGCTCCGGAGCGGAGCTTCCGATTCAGTTTCCCGCAACTGTCACGCGAGCAGCAACGACAGCTCGCCATCAACATGACCGCCGTCGCGACGGTCGGAATGGCAAGCTATCTCATGTACCTGCTGGTTTTCGCTCTTTAAGGCTTCTTCAAAGTGCAAATCCCCGGTTTCCTTCACGGCCGCCCAGACGAAGTGGCGCGCCGCTGCGAAGGATTGATCGCCAGGCTTGCAGGCGGCGGATCCCTCGCTGATGCCGTCCCCGGGGAATGGCTCGAGACGGGGTCCGAGCAAGGCCTTCTCGTTCTCAACGGCCCGAGCCCGCTCCTCCGGGCATCCGCCGACTTCCAGTCTTACTTGCCCCATTTCATGATCCGGGACGCAGTTGGCGCGGGAAGGCTATCCTCCAATGTCGAAGTCCAGGTGTTCGAGGCTTCGCTAGGAAGCCCATGGGCATTGCTGGGCATCCTTGCGCCCGCCAACGTCATGTGGGTTCACGACGAAAGCCGTCATCGGCCGCTTCTGGAAGCCTGCCTTCGCCATTGGGACGTCCTCGCAGGCGAGGGCGACCGCTACACGCTCGGGCTTCCATCGGGGTCGCCGCTATGGAGCCTCCAGACCAATCTCAAATATGTTCTCGTCCACCTTGGAGTGCCTCTCCAGGACCTCCGGCACGAACTGCCTGCGGGCGGACTCCAGGAACTCGCCGCAACGCACGGCCTCGTTCCCCGATAGACAAGGGGCGCCGCAGCGAGCGCAGAGCCCGTCAGTGAGGTCGGGACTGTTTAGGCCCACCGGGCCTCAGCAGACCCAAGCGCCGGTTTCCTGACGTAAATCCATAGACTTACAACCGTTCAAGGAAGGCACTTCGGCATCCGGCCGGGCGCCGGTACACCCGCTACGAGCCTGGGGCCTCATCCGCACCGCGCCGAAAATCGCGGTAAAGTCCGGTTGGCACGCATCATGCACCTTCCTTCCGGAGTCCGTCCCGAGGGCACCGTGCATGACGATCAGCTGGTCCAAGAGATTGCGAGCGCATTGCGGCTCTACGTTCGCGACCGACCAAATGCCGCGGACTCCGAGCGCGGCATTCGCGACTGGTGGCTCGGCGAGTTCGTCCCATCACCGAGCCTCGAGCAGGTTATCGCGGCGCTCGAGCTTCTTACCGACGAAGGCTCATTCGTGCGCCAGATCCTCGATGACGGAAGCCGTATCTGGCGGTCGTCGGCACTTCGCCGCTGAGACTGCCGAATGAACACTGCAATCCGCGCCGCGAGCGAAACCATTCAAACGGTCCTGACGCATGCAATGGTTGCCGATCCCAATCTCAAATCACTGTTTACCGGCGGCGGCAGTGCGATCGTGTCGCTCGCCAACCCCGACGAAATGCACGCCCTCGGGGCAAGCGGCATTTCAGTCTGGCTCTATCGCATCGTCCGTGACGAACAGCTTCTGAATGCGCCGCCCGAGCGCGTCGCTCCCAATCGCTTCCGTCCCACTCCTTTGCCGATCCGGCTCCACTACCTCATCTCGCCCGTATGGGGCGTCGAGGGAGTGACGACGCCGATCGAAACCCGCCACCAGATGATCGGCGCCATTCTCCAGACGTTCCACGAGCGGCCGCTCCTCTCGGGCGTGCTTCTCGCCGGCGATTATTCCGGCACCAGCGTCGAACTGGCGCTCCGGCTTGAAAGCCCGGATCTCGAATCTCTCGCACGCATCTGGGATTCCCTTGAAAGCGCCTACCAGCTCAGCGTCTCCTACGAAGTCGGCATCGTCTCGATCTATGGAACCGAGCCCGAACAGATCGGCGTCCCGGTCACAAGGGCTATCCCCGAATATGGAACGGCCTCGCTGGCGGGTGCGGCATGACGGTGAGCGCCATCATGGCCGGCGGAAACATGTGGCAATACGCGCCCGACGACCCCCAGCCATCAATTGCCGCCCGAAGCCAGGTCATCATGCAGGCCCGGCTCGTCGATGAAGTCCTGGATACGCCGCCGACCCAGCCCCTGACCGCCACCACCACCGTCATTGGAGCCATCGCAAGGGCGGCGGCCGGCGGCCGCGTCGGCGTTATCGGGCGGCCCTCGCTCACCTATTTTGCCCCCGCCATCGCCAACGGGAAGGCCGACCTTCTCGTCGCTGGCGACGGCTTTCTTCCACTCCGGCTTGAAAGCACGCTCGGGGCACAGCCCGGTTATCCGGACGCATTCACCTTCCCCGATCTTGGAGCCGTCGCTCTTCACCGCACCCCTGTGCGGCTCGCCGGACGCGTGGTTTCGCGTACGCTCGGCCCGCTTGGCGCTGCCACCATCGCCATCACTGCAGTCTGGCCGGTGCTCGAGCAGCCCGCCGGTCCACCAGCAGCGCCCGACGCGATGCCCCTCCTCGCCGGCCTCTACCGGGATCGCGTCGTTGGTACCGTGCGGCGACGCAATTTCACTGCAGGCGCGCCCGACAAGACGCTCATGCGCCCGGCGAGTACCGGCACGAGCGTCATCAGGCTGTCGGACTCGATCGGGATCGCGGCCGGGCAGGTCCTCGGGATCGAATTTGGAGACCCGGAGCGACTGGAGCTGATCGGCATCACATCGATCGATGCGGGCTCAACTGCGGACCAGCCGGCCGACATCACGCTCGATCATCCGCTCCGGCGCGATCATGCTGAAGGCGCGCTTGCGGCAAGGGCCGTCCCAAACGGCGTTGCTGGCCCGGCAAACCTCATTGCTCGTGCGGCAAGGACCGGAGACTCGACGGTCTGGCTGTCCGGGCTGAACGGGATCGCCGCGGGAACCACGTCCATCGAGATTTCCGGCGGGCTCGAGCCTGACGAATACCAGCCCACCACCACCTATTCGGTGACCTCGCTTGGCCTTGGCCAGTACGTCCTTCCGCCGATCCACCGGATCGCTGCCGCGCAAATGACGGTCACCCACGCGACCCAGCCCACGCCCATCGTCCGAAAGGTCATGCTCGCGTGGAACTCCGCCACCCAAATCGAGG
>DATMHD010000158.1:0-2120 GCA_035555075.1 Sphingomicrobium sp.
CGAAGCTTCCCCAAAGTCCGCGCAGCAATCGAGAGGGATGCGCAGCCTGGGCTCGGCTTCGAAATTCACGAAGGCGAGTCCTTCGAGTCACACCCACCAGTGGTTGAGTCTACTTCGGCTGCCCCCACTCAACATATTGTGGGAGGCGTTCATCCAGCGGCCTGATCCGGCGGTCCCCAACCGGGGCGTTAACGCTTGATTCCTTGACCGAGAGTCCTCGCTGACTCACCTTCGCGGCTCACAACGGGGCAGACGGTCACCATGAATCTCATCGCCCGCATCGCGGAGCAGCCGGCAAGTCTTCGCGGCACGAAAACGCCGAAGCGCGAGCTTCCGCTCGACACGATCCTGCAAGGGGATTGCATCGCGCAAATGGCGAGGCTGCCGGACAAGTCGATCGACATGATCTTTGCCGATCCGCCCTACAATCTTCAGCTTGGAGGAGACCTCTTCCGCCCGGAGGGCAGCCGCGTCGACGCCGTCAATGACGAGTGGGACAAGTTCGAGAGCCTTGCGGCCTACGACAATTTCACCCGGGACTGGCTCGAGCAGGCGCGGCGTCTCCTCAAGGACGATGGCACGATCTGGGTGATCGGCAGCTATCACAACATCTACCGGGTCGGGGCCCTACTCCAGGACGCCGATTTCTGGATCCTCAACGATATCGTGTGGCGCAAGGCCAATCCGATGCCGAACTTCCGGGGAACGCGATTCACCAATGCGCACGAGACGCTCATCTGGTGCGCCAAGGACGAGAAGGCGGGCTACACTTTCAACTACCGGGCAATGAAGGCCCTGAACGATGATCTTCAGATGAGGTCTGACTGGCTCCTGCCAATCTGTTCGGGCGGCGAACGGGTCAAAGCTGCAGACGGAACCAAGGCGCATCCGACCCAGAAGCCGGAGGCCCTTCTCTACCGCATCCTGCTTGCCTGCACGAAACCTGGAGAAGTGGTGCTCGATCCTTTCTTCGGAACTGGGACGACGGGCGCCGTCGCTCGGCGGCTTGGCCGCCGCTGGATCGGGATCGAGCGGGAGACGGCCTACGTGAAGGTCGCGCAGGAGAGGATCAGTTCAACCCTCCCGCTTGATGAAAGTGCGATGCAGACCGTCCCCGACAAACGCGAGCAGCCGCGGGTTGCCTTTGGCCTGTTGGTCGAGAAGGGGCTGGTGCCTCCAGGGACGAGGCTTACGGACGCCAAGCGGCGGTGGGCCGCGAGTGTCCGAGCGGACGGATCGATCGCGTGCGATGCCCATGCGGGCTCGATCCACAAGGTCGGTGCCGCACTTCAACAGGCACCCTCGTGCAACGGCTGGACATTCTGGCATGTCGAGCAGAGCGGTGCGCTCGTCGTCCTCGACGCACTGCGGCAGCAGCATCTCGCGACGCTTCCTTAGCGCTTGCGCACGTTCGAGCGGCAGATGATTGTAGGTTAGTGAGCCTTCGACTGTCGCCACTGTGGATTGGACCTTTGATCGGCGCCGCGCTCCTCATCGCGCCAGGAGCGGGGCACGGCGCGCAACAGGCGGAATATGCCTCCGATCCGCAGGTGAGCGTCGGCTCACAGACGGCCAAATGGCTGGAACCGCTCGAGGAGCGCGAACCCAAATTGACTTCTGACCCGGTCGGCCAATCGCCGCTCGGCCTTGGCAAATAGGCTTTTCCCACATGCGCACGCTTCTTCGCCCGACCGGATTCATCGACAGTCCTTTTGGTTACGACGGGAAGGTTGCGCGGCTCGCCGGCGGAATGACGTGGTTCGCAATGGTCGAGTTGATCCGCGTCGAGGGGCAGCGGCGCTGTTCGAGCCAACTGGTGCCGGTCGAGGGAATTGAGGCTGGCTTCGACGATTGCATGGCCAGGCAATGGAAGGAACTCACTTCGGTCCGCCAGCCGCTTCAGCTTGGGCCTCGTACGGTCCGGCTCGACCAGCCGCAGGTCATGGGCATCATCAATGCAACGCCCGACAGTTTCTCGGATGGCGGCCAGTTCGCGAATTCGGAAGCTGCAGTCGAGGCGGGCGCACGAATGGCGGCGGAAGGCGCCGCCATCATCGACGTTGGCGGCGAATCCACGAGGCCCGGAGCGCGCTCCATCTGGGAAGGCGATGAAATCGAGC
>DATMHD010000159.1:0-2839 GCA_035555075.1 Sphingomicrobium sp.
CCTTCAATCGTCCAGCCAGGACCGACGCACTCACGTCAATAATGCCGCCTTCGACACCGCGGTTGTGATTCACGCCCTGGACAGTGGTTGGAAACAGTTCATCAAGTGCCGGCCACGCTTCAAAGCCGCCTTCAATCACACGCGGTGAAAGGCGCCAGCGACCTTCGAGATTGGGTTCTAACTCTTCGTATGCAGGAGCACCTTCAGCCACTACCGAGGCACCGCTCGGGAGACTCGCAATGAGCGCCTGACGCTTCCACGCCGCAGATCCCCAAAAGTCGCGATAGCGGACTTGTGTAGCAGAGGGCCCGGTCACCTTTCCGATTCGCTTCAGCCACGTCGTAATCGCCGTTCCGGGCTGAATGCCACGAGGATCCATTTCAGTCGTGAAGGCGCTTTCGTCCCGTGTGCCGGCACCGGGCAGGCCCTGGGGAATGATCTTGCCGGTCCGGTATTTGTCGCCATTCATGTTGTCGATCCAGACGGCATGGAAACTGGACAGAAGCGAGCGGCGCATGATGGGGTGCGAACGGCCGGTCAGGAACGAAGAGTTCGAGATATAGGAGACGACGCCGTAGTCGGCTGCAATGCCGATCCGTTCTTCGGCAAGGCGCAGGAAGCGAATGTAGAGATCGTCCAGCAACTGCTTCCTGACGCCGAATTCCTCGTAAAGTTGGCTGGTTCCTTGCTGCTTCATCACCGGATGCCCAAAGGCGTCCAGCTTGACCGAGCCGTCCTTCGTCTTCTGCTCGACGAGTTTGATGCCCTTGTAGTGCGCAACGAGCTCGGCTTCTTCAGCCTGCGCCGCACCGGTGAAGCGATCATAGGGCGGATTACCGAGGATCACGATGATGCGGGCATCGCGCTTGACGTGTTGCGACGCGTCGAACTCCTCGCGCATTTCAGGGAAGTTCAGCTTTACATCGCCCGTATCATGCCAGCCGGAGAGCGCATTCGTCAGGAACACCGCCAAGCGCCGGCTCGGATCGGGCTTGGCTCCGAGCTGCTCGAGCAGCAGATAAAGCTGCAGTTGCGCGATCGCGAACGGCGCGGTGAGGATCTCGAACCCGATGACGCGCTCTTGGAATGCGGCCGTGAGCTCAAGGGCCACGGCATTGGCGTCCCCCTCGGCCGTAAGTTCTTCTGCAATGCACCGCGCGACCTCGAGGAGATACGCCCCGGTGCCGCAGCACGGGTCGAGCACAATGACATCAGGGTCGGCTAGGCCGCGTGGCCGGTTCAGTTCCGTCTTGAGGAGGTAATGAATTCGGCGAACTTGGTACCGAACGATTTCCGGCGGCGTGTACCAGACGCCGAGCTCTTCGCGCAGCTTGGGGTCGAACGCCTCAAGGAAAGGCTCGTAGAAGTATGTGATAGCCGCAATCGAGGTTTCGCCATCGATCGTTGGAAACGTCATTCGCCCGCGGAAGAGGGGGCGATCCACGCGATTGAGGGTCGCGATAGCGCGCGCGAGGTGAGGCTCGAGCCCGAGATGCTTCAGCCGGGACGGATGCCGGATGTCGTGCAGCAGGGCATTCAGGAACGGGATCGGAAGGAAACTATGGGCATCATCGATATCGAAGACAGCATCGTCGGCAGCCTTCTTGTCCCAAAGGATCCACGCCGCGAAGAGGGCGTACACGACTGACTGCACGAGCGACGACCGAAAGAACCGCGCGCCCTTCTCGTCATCGACGTCGAACGCGAGTCCCAGTGCCTGGCGGTAATCGTCGAGCAAGGGCTTGAGGGGCTTCAGATCATCGGGAAGCGCGTCTTTGGCGTCGCGCGCCTGGCGCGCGAGAATCTTTGCGAGCTCCGCGGGCGCGCTGATGCGCGCCAGGTCGGTGACCGCGCGGGTAATGATATCGACGAGCGCGGCGACGGCATTTGCGTCGATCTTGGGCTTAGCGCCGGCGGTGGTTGCCGGCCACAGGTCGACAGTCTTTTCGAGTACTCGCTTTTCGGGTGGAACGGGGGTCAGGCCGTCACGGACGTACCCCGGCTCACAGACCAGCAAGCCGAAGCCGCGGACGTTGCAGAGGATCACGACACCCGTTTGAGCGAGATATCGCCCGATCTGGTCCTTCTGTTCGGTCGAAACGGCCAGGTCCTGGAGGCTTGTTCCGGCGCGTTTGACCTCCCCGTAGACGCCTACGAAGAGCGCTCCGTCGCCGAGCACGAAGTCCGGCATGTCGGGACTGTTCGCACCCTTCTCGCTGGTACCCGTGCGCACGTCGAAGGGCAGGTTCTCGTGCCGGAGTACCGACGTCAGGAGGGTTCGAATGTCCGGGTAAAAGGTCGTCTCAGTCGAGGTCGGTAGCGCCTCGAGACTCCGCGTATCCGAGCAATAGGTAGCGATCGCTTCGGATAGGGGTGCGGACAACAGAATGCCTTTCGGTAACGCCGTAGAGGCGCTCAGATTAAACAAGCGTAGGATAGTGTCGAGGTGCGGCCGCAGATCGGGCGGTGCGGCTTAAGTCTCAACCTTGCTCTTCATGCGCCGAGTTTCGCCATAGGCGGCCTTTTCGCCACGGTCGGGAGCCGCTCAACATGGCGTGGGAGCACGCCGTGAACACCGATCATTTTGAACCGAAGCTCGGCCGAATGCGTGCGCCGACGTCCAAGCGCGGGCGGCGGTACCTGGCCCAGATCCTTCGATCGGCGGCACGCGCTGGAGCCAGATTAGGGCGGAACGGCCGATCCTCCGACTGCAGCAGGATTGGCCGAGGGGCAGGGATCGGGCGTTTGCTCTCGTTCGGGGACCGCTTTGCCGGTCTTCGGGCGCGGCGGGCGATCGTCAAGACGCGGTTGGTGCGCTTGCGCGGCAAGGCTCTTGGCG
>DATMHD010000160.1:0-3414 GCA_035555075.1 Sphingomicrobium sp.
CGGGCAAGAGCGTCGCTGCTGCTCGTGCCCAACAGTTGATAAAGCGAGGTTCGCTCTGCAAATCCCGTGGCCGCATGGGCCTTGGCGTGGATAGCATTCCAGGTCGCTTCATCGGCGTTCCTTGCAATCACGCTAAGCCAGGTTTGCTTCAGCGACCCCGGAATTGCGTTGGAATTCACCTGCCAGGCGCTAAACAGCCGCTGAGCTTCGGCAAGGACGCTCGGGTCCTTGAACTTGCCGAGCGTCGCGATGAGGTTCGATCGCAGCAATGCGTCGACCGCAGGTTCGCCTGGCCTTGGCACAAAGCCGAGGCGCTGGAGGCGCGAGCCGTAGGTTCTCAACGCCCGGCTTGCGATCGCGCCCGCGATCGCGGGATCGGATTCAAGATCGTCGTAGAGACCGCTCCAGTGTCGAAGCGCAGACTGGACGAGCTTTGCATTCGCATTTCCGGGAACCGCACTCAGGAAGTCCAGCCCGACAGCCATCGGCTGGTAGCCGCCGGTTGAAAGCGCGAGCTGGTCGTTCATCAAACCGAACTGGTCGACAGTGCCGATCGATCCAAACGCCTGCTGGAGCGCTGCTGCCTGCTCGGGCCGGTAGAGCGTCCTGTAATAACCGGTCTGCCCGGCGTTGATCAGGAGCGGCCCACAGCCCGGCACCGAAAGCTGCCCGCTGGGCCCCGCCGTTACGACCTGCGTCACGGCGCCCCCCGCGCTGGCGCGGACCGGGACATGCCAGCTAAGGGGCTGCCGTTCGACCTCGACCCGCCGGTCGTTCGAGAATTGGCTTTGGCTGATCGTCGCGACGGTCTTGCCGGCGATGCACTGGCTCGGGCCCACCTTGATGAGCGGAACACCGGGCTGGGTGGTGAAGTCCCGCGCAATTGTTGCAAGACCGGTGGCGCCGACGCCCTCCATAGCGGTCCAAAGGTCTTCGGTCTTCGTGTTCTGATAGGCGTGCTTGTGCACATAGGCCTGGATGCCCGAACGCCATACCTCCGGGCCGGCAAACGTCTCGAGCATCGACAGGACGGATTCGCCCTTGGAATAGGATATTGCGTCAAATGCCTGATTGGCCTGCTCGACGGTTTGCACGTCCTGGACGACTGCGTGTGTCGACTTGAACGAATCCTGGCCCATGGCGCCTTCACGTGCCGCGACATGGTCGATGTCGGCTCCCCAGTCGGGATGGAAATGCTGGGTGGCCTTGTTTGCCATCCAGCTTGCGAACCCCTCGTTGAGCCAGATGTCGCCCCACCAGTTCATGGTGACGAGATCACCGAACCACTGGTGCGCCATCTCGTGCGCTTCGGTGCCGAATACGCGCTGTCGGTCGGCTTCTGACGTGATTGCAGGATCGTTGAGGAGGCTTCGCTCGAAGGTGAAGATCGCGCCCCAATTCTCCATCGCACTGAAGAATTGCGACTGCCCCGGCCCGGCGACGTTATCGAGCTTGGGAAGCGGATAGAGGGCGCCGAAATAATCATTGTAATAAGGTAGGATCAGCGCTTCGGCATCAAGTGCAAGCTGGCCCTTGGCTCCATTGCCGCGGCTCGTCACAACGCCGACCTCGGTACCTGCGGAGGTTTTGGTGATCCGGTCAAAGTCGCCGGTCGCGAAGAACAGCAGGTAGGATGACATGGTCGGCGTCCGCTGGAATCGGACTTCCTTGAGGCCGCCCGCAAGCGACTTGGTCGAGGCCGCGGGCATATTGCCGACGGCCATCTCGCCTGAGGGCACGCGTGCGGTGAGGTCAAAGCTGGCCTTGTAGTCGGGCTCGTCCCAGCTCGGGATGAAGCGACGGGCGTCGGCGGCCTCGAACTGAGTGAACAGCGACCGGGCGTCCTTCCCCTCCTTGTTCTTGTAATCGAGCGCGAACAGCCCGTTTGCCTGGGTGTTGATCTTTCCCGAATAGGCGAGGGTCAGCCGATAAGTGCCGACTGGAAGGGGCCTCGGGAAGGCGATGGTCGCCGTTTCTGCCTTCGGCTCGAGCGTGACCTTGCCCGTGAGCGCTGCGCCGGTCGAAGGCTTGAGGGTTGCGCTGGTGAAGCGCAGATCGGCCGCATTGAGGGTGAGCTCGCGGGTAGGCTTGATGACCTCAAGATCGATGGCAACCGTTCCATCGAACGTCAGCTGCTGCGCATGGGGGGTGATGGTCAGCGCATAATGATGCGGGATCGCCGTGCGGGGAAGCTGGGTATGCGCGGTCGGATCGACGGTATCGGCCTGCACCGGGGCGGGCTGTGCAGCGAGCGACGCGGGCAACGCGCAGGCGAGCCCGCAGGTCGCGAGAAGTGCAGCAATAATTTTCATGAAATCCCTCCCAGGCGCGGCGGAAACAAAGCCGTGGAACGGATCCGCTAGCGTCCGTGCGCCTGGAAGGGAAGTTATACTATCGTTCGTTAGGCGCCCGCGACTTCGCCGAGGTCGACCTTCACGCCCGGGCCCATCGTCGAGGAAACCGAGAGCTTCTTCACGAACTTGCCCTTGGCGCCGGACGGCTTGCCCTTGATGATGGCATCGATGAACGCCGAGAAGTTCTCCTTGAGATCCCCCTCGGAGAAGCTGGCCTTGCCGATGCCGGCGTGCACGATCCCGGCTTTCTCGACACGGAACTCGACCTGGCCGGACTTCGCATCGGTCACGGCCTTCGAAACGTCCATCGTGACCGTGCCGAGCTTCGGGTTCGGCATGAGGCCCTTGGGCCCAAGGACCTTACCGAGACGGCCGACGATCCCCATCATGTCGGGTGTCGCAATGACGCGATCAAAGTCGATCTGGCCGCCCTGGATCGTCTCCATGAGGTCCTCGGCGCCAATAACGTCGGCGCCTGCGGCCTTGGCCTCGTCGGCCTTGGCACCTTTCGCGAACACTGCGACGCGAACGCTCTTGCCGGTGCCCTTGGGAAGGTTGACGACCCCGCGGACCATCTGGTCGGCATGGCGCGGGTCGACGCCAAGGTTCAGCGCGACTTCAATGGTCTCGTCGAACTTGGCCGTCGCATTGCTCTTCACGAGAGCGAGCGCTTCGTCGATCCCGTAGAGCTTCTCGCGATCCACGGACTGGAGCGACTTCTGGCGTTTGGAAAGCTTCGACATTTCTTAGCCCTCCACCACATTGAGGCCCATCGCGCGTGCGCTGCCTTCGATGATCTTCGCCGCGGCGTCGAGGTCGTTCGCGTTGAGGTCCTTCATCTTCGTCTCGGCAATATCGCGCAGCTGCGAGCGGCGGATGGTGCCCGCAGTTGCCTTTCCAGGTTCCTGCGAACCCTTGCCGATCTTGGCTGCCTTCTTCAGGAGGAAGCTCGCGGGCGGCGTCTTGGTCACAAAGGAGAAGCTTCGGTCCGCATAGACGGTGATCACCGTCGGGATTGGAGCACCCTTTTCGAGTTCCTGCGTCGCCGCGTTGAAGGCCT
>DATMHD010000161.1:0-3809 GCA_035555075.1 Sphingomicrobium sp.
GTTCCGTTGTCGTTCCAGAGCTTCCACGGGTTCGTGTTCATGAGCCCTTCGGCGTACATTGTCCTGACGTCGAGATCGTTTGGATATCTCGCGGCGATGGCCTTCATCGCCTGGACGTAGGCCGCAAGGAGCGGCTTGCTGTTCGAGGGATCAACGGCTTCCGAACCTGCATAGCGCTTGGCGACGGCGTCGATCAGCGCACGTTCGACGGGAGTTGAACGGCGGGCATTCGCGCGGGCCTTCTGGAGGGCTTCCCAGCCGACGTGCGCGCGGGACGCGCTCATCATCGGCATGTTGTAATTGGGCCCGAGCGTCAGGGCCACGCCCCAGTAGCAACTGGCGCAGGTGGGATCGACCATTGCCGCCTTGGCAAAGGACCTTGTCGCTTCGTCGTGGTTGAACGCCCAGATGAGACGCATCCCCTGGTCGAAATATTTCTGCGCCACGGGCGAGCGCGTCGTGACCTTCCGATGGAATGTTCCAAGCCCGCTGAAGAGCTGTGCGCCTTTCGCCCAGCCGGCGAGGCTGTCGGGCGCTGTCGGCGGCGCATGATTATCGCCCATCTGCGCGAGCGCCGGCGCTGCTGGAAGAATGACTGCTGCTGAAAGAACATACGCGAGGATGGATTTGCGCATGGAACCCCCCGTTGCGGACGTAGATCGGATCTTACGCTTTACCGGTGAGCAACTCCAACGGGCCGATCATTGAGGCCCGACGCCTTGAGCGGGCTTATCAGGAGTTGGGAAGCAAGTCAGTCCACGAGGTTTCAACGTGGGTCGAAGGGTGCAGCGACGGCACCTCGCATGCCGGGGAAGTGTCTTCCCCCATGTCAGGAGAGACCGAGGCAGAAGATCCCTTTTCATCCAGGGGTATCGGACCGGCGACTTGGAGGGTAGGGCCGCCCCATGCCGCATCCCCAGCTACATCCAGCCCTTGCCCGGGCATTCCACGAACGTGGATATGAAGAGCTTACCCCCGTCCAGGCCAAAGTGATCGCCGAAGAGGCGCACGGGCGAGACCTTATCGTTTCCTCCAAGACCGGTTCCGGAAAGACCGTCGCCTTCGGCCTCGCAATGGCGCCAGCGCTCCTTGAGGGCGAGCGGGCAGGTTTCGCCTCTGCGCCGCTCGCCCTCGTCATCACGCCGACCCGCGAACTTGCGATGCAGGTGAGCAAGGAGCTCCAGTGGCTCTATTCGAACACGGGCGTTCGCGTCGTCACCTGCGTTGGCGGAATGGACCCGATGAAGGAGCGGCGCGCGCTCTCGGGCGGCGCGCACATCGGCGTTGGAACACCAGGACGGCTCCGCGACCACCTGGAACGCGGAGCCCTCGATCTATCGTCGCTTCGGACGGCGGTGCTCGATGAAGCCGACGAGATGCTCGACATGGGCTTCCGCGAGGAACTGGAAGAGATCCTCGACGCGACGCCGAGGACCAGGCGGACCTTGCTCTTTTCCGCAACCATGCCGCGCCCGATCGTCGCGCTCGCCAGGAGATACCAGAAGGATGCGCTCCGGATCGAGACGCTGGGCGACAAGGAAGGCCATCAGGACATTGCCTACAAGGCGATTGCCGTATCGCCGACCGACATCGAGCATGCCGTCGTCAACCTCCTTCGCTTCCACGAAGCCGAGACCGCGATCCTCTTCTGCGCGACGCGCGAGGCGGTCAGGCGCTTGCATGCGAGCCTCACCGAGCGCGGCTTCCATGCTGTCGCGCTCTCGGGCGAGCATAGCCAGAACGAGCGCAACCACGCACTCCAGGCATTGCGTGACCAGCGCGCCCGCGTCTGCGTCGCGACCGACGTTGCTGCGCGCGGCATCGACCTCCCGTCCGTCTCGCTCGTCGTCCACGTCGAGCTTCCGCGCGACGCTGAAGCCCTGCAGCATCGTTCCGGGCGGACGGGTCGCGCGGGACGGAAGGGGACTGCAGTCCTCATCGTTCCGTACCAGCGTCGAAAGCGCGTCGAGATGATGCTGCGCGGCGCCCGCATCGATGCGGAATGGATCGCCGTACCTTCGCCAGCGCAAATCCGCGCGAAGGATCGCGAGCGCCTCCTCGAGACGCTCTCTGCTCCTGTCGAGCTCGACGAGGAGGACCAGGACCTGGCGCGCCAGTTGAAGGAGCAGCTAGAGCCGGATGCGATCGTTGCTGCCCTCATCCGGTCCTTGCGGACGGATCTTCCTGCTCCTGAGGACATCATCGGGACGGGGAAGAGAGAGGATCGCGCGGAAGGCGGGCCGCGATCCGGGTTCGAGGATGCGAGCTGGTTCAGGCTCAATGCCGGTCGCCGGCACAATGCAGACCCCCGCTGGCTCCTCCCGCTCATCTGCCGCTACGGCCATGTGACGAGGAACGAGATCGGTGCGATCCGTCTCGCTGCGAACGAGAGTTATTTCCAGGTGAGCGGGCGGGCAACGCCGGGCTTCATCAAGGCGCTGAGGCGCGCAACCATCGCGCCTGAAGACCAGGGGCTCGTCATCGAGCTTGCGGAGCCCCGGGACCGGAAGACCTCCTACCGGCCGGAACTCGCGCACGAGAAGCCAAGGCCCAGGAAAAACAAGCCCCGGCACCTGAAGAAGCGGTGAGGCGCGAACCCCTGTCCGCGGGGTAGCGGACAGGAGGCCCTATCCTTCACGCGTTCCATCACGAAGTGCGACGCTTCCTTGAGGTTTACGCTCCTTTGGGAGCCATGCGCGGAAATGCGGAGTTTGACAATGCGCGCAGCCCTCCTCGTCCCGCTACTCCTTCTTGGCGCCTGTTCGCGTCTCGAGGAGACGCCCCTTACGAAGTCCGACTGGACCAATGGTCGGCAGCCCTGCAGCGAGAACCGGCTGTCCTTCCATGACGGCCGGATCGCTTATTATCCCAAGGGCTCGAAGCCGCTGGTGATGTTCGAGATCGCCGCAATGAAGGCGGACGTTTCCGATCCTTCGCTGACGATCGTCCGTGTGCGGCCGACAAGGCCCGTCCTCGACGAAGCGCGACGACAGGGCGCGGCGCTTCCTCCGGACGTAGAGATCATGATGCTGTTCAGGGTCGTGAACGACCGGCTGGTCCTTGCGCAAGTCGCCAAGGGCGATGGCAGCAACAGGCACGCCGCTTCACCTGAAGACAGCCACAATTACGACCTTCTGAGGTGCCCTTCTTGAGCGCGACCCCGGGTGGTTGGCGGAAAGCGACGGACCAGAGCCGGCGCGATCGATTTTCAGCTCGCGATGACAGGGCCAGCCGAGACCTCGGGCAGGGGGCCCGGGACCACGCCATTGGCCCTGATGACCTCGTAGATCTTTTCAGGATCGAGTGGTCCTGGGGGAATCTCCTGGTCGATCGCGGTGAAAACCTCTGACGCACCCTTGCACGAAGTGACGGAAAGCATGAGCGCTCCTTGAGGGCCGCACCGGAACCAGTGGACGGTTCCAGCCGGGAGATGAACGAGCGTTCCTGAAGTCGCGAGCTGCGTTTCCTTGCCGAGCGAGAAACTGACCTCGCCCTTCATCACGTAGAAGGTCTCGTCCCAGGGATGACTGTGGGGAGGCGGGCCCGTATCGGGAGGTCCATCCTGGAGGAAGACCTCATAGCCGCCGGTCTGGTCGCCCGAAGCAAGGATCGTGATCTTCTCGCCGACCACATTCAGCGGGCGCGGCGAATTCGCATCAGTCACAACAAACGGCTTGGGCATGTCTGGACCCCTTTCCCGGCTGTTCTTGGGCCACCCGTCCCCTTTTTTTTCCGGATTGCTCGACGGAAACAGGCTGCGGGCGGAACGCTTACATCGGCGACGCTACTGGTGAAGGAGGCGATTACGC
>DATMHD010000162.1:0-2725 GCA_035555075.1 Sphingomicrobium sp.
GGTAGTTGAGCTCGTACAGCTCTTCCTTGCGAGCCATGATCGCCAGGCCGAGCGCCTTGATCATCCGCGCCCGCTCGTGGAACGTCAGCTTACGCAGCGCAGGGCCGCCGACGTCTCGCGCGTGTCGCAGCATCGCTCCAAAATCGACGCCGCCTGAACCGGTCATCGCCACGGGTGAACCGTCTATCGCGCTCGGGATCTCGGACAAATTGCCGTCGCCGGCGACCCAGCGGTCGCGCTCATAATTGAGAAGCTGGGGAGTTTTCATGTGGTCACCTCTTCGCCGCCGCCTTTGCGGTCAAGCGAGCGACTGCTCAAGCGACGGATTGGCCGCCAGGCGAGAGAAATTAGCAGCGCGAAAAAGCCGATGAGGCCAATTATTGCTCCCACTGCCTCGGTTTGCGTCCGCACAAGTCTGCGGCTGCAATTCGAGCCAGGATGGCGAAGCAACTGCGTTCCGGGCTCAGGGAAGCCTTCCGCCGGCACATTGCCGCACGTGACGCGCCATGCGGGAAAAAAGAAAACCGGCTCGGTGGTGAATCGGCCGTCCGGTACCGGCGTTCGGTGCGCGGATGCTACGTCCAGCGCCCATATCGATGGCCAGCTGTACGGCCGCCGCCCCGGCGGAAGATTTTCGGGCACGTCCGGATAGAGGCTCCGTAGCTGCGCGATCGAAACAGGGTCGGGCGGGCTCTTTGCGAAGGCGACGACGGCAGTCGCGACCAGCAGCGGCAAGCACATTTCGCCTAGCCGTCGGGGAGACCAGGCCGCTTGCGCAATCGCGGTGGCAACACCGAACTCGGCAAGAGGCATGATGCGGAAAGGAAATTGGACGGATTTCAGGACAGGCAGGCTCCAGACAAACGGAACGAGGCCCAACGCCAGCAGCATGCAGACCAAGGCATAGATGGCCCAGGCAGATCGCTCTCGAAGCGCAAGGCTGCCTGCCGGCAGTGCAAGCGACGCACATATTCCGAGAATGGCGAGATAGCCTTTTGACCGGACTTCCGGGTTCCACAGGGACCAGTTAGCCGGCTGGAATTCGGCCTTCTGCCATAGCATTGCCGCATCGCGATAATGGTCGAGCCCGAGCGCAGGGACGAGATACACGCATCCAATAGCGAGCCCAATTGCCAGGCCCGCCGAAGCATGCAGGAGCGATGCGCGCGCCCGGCGGCCTTTCCACAACGCATAAGGCCCGATCAGGAACACGGAGCTCAGTAGCGCAAGCGGCAGGTGGGATAAGATAAGAGCAGCATAGCTGACCCCAGTCAGTGCGACTCCACCGCGGCGCCCTCCGGCCACCCATCGCAGGCCAAGCATAACGAACGGCAAGGCGGCGATTGCCACATGTTCCGCGACTGCGCCGCGCATGTAGAAGTCAGCGGCGTGATAGGGAGCCACGACAAACAGAGCGGCACCAACGAGAGGGCGTCGCGACGCTCCCTTGAGCCAAAGATAGAGGCCGATCCCCGATATCAGGGAAGCGGTACAGAAGGTCGCCAGGATCGCCGGATAGGTTTGCATTCCCGCAATCGCGAAGACTGAGCCGAGATAGAATGCGAGAGGCGGATAATAATAGAAGACTGGCGAGCCGAGACCGCCATGGGAAAGCGGTAGCCAACGCGGATAGAGGGTCCCTGACTGCAACTCGCGCGCGAATTGATCGAGCCAGACCCAATCGATCCAGAAGGAATCGTTCAGTCGCGTGCGCCCGAACAAGCCGGGGGCGAGCACCAGGAATGCGCACGCGGCCAAGACGAGCAGAACGACCGGCCATCGTCCGACCCGATTGTTCATCCGGTTGGCAGCATCCGAAGGTCGAAGCGCCGTGCGGTAGGATGGCTGCTCGACAGGCCGCCGTCGACGACCAGTGCCGATCCATTGACGTAGCTGGATTCGTTTGAGGCAAGGAACAGGGCGGCTTGCGCAATCTCGTTCGGCTCACCGCCGCGGTTGAGCGGATTGAGCTCGCCGAGCCTCTGCTCGCGGCCGGTCGATCTCGCGAGATCGTAGAGCGGCCGCGTCATCCCGGTCTCGATCAGGCCGGGGCAGATTGCGTTGACTCGGACGCCCGAGCCCGAAAGCTGCTGAGCCGCGGTTTGCACGAGGTTGATCACGCCGGCTTTGGAAGCGGAATAGGCCGCTCCGCCGGCACCCGAACGGATGCCTGCAACGCTGGCGGTACACACGATCGATCCGCCGCCGCGCTTGGCTATCAATGGTCCTGCATATTTGATCGCAAGGAACGGTCCGATCAGGTTGATGCGCAGGATCTCCGCCCAGTCCTTCTCGGTCTGCTCCGCGATCGTCGCGAAGCCGCCGGAGATTCCGGCATTCGCGAAGAAGACATCAAGGCCGCCGTGGTCCTTTGCGACCTGCTCGACGAGACGCTGGACATCCGCTTCGCTGCCCGCGTCGGCCTGAACATCGGCGCCGTCGCTGACGTCCGATCCGATGACGGTCGCGCCCTCGTTGCGGAAGAGCTCGACGGTCGCCTTGCCGATGCCGGAGGCGGCTCCGGTGACGATTGCAATCTTGCCTGCAAGTCTGGCCATTTTGACGTCATAGCCACGGCATCGAACAACTGATAGGCGCTTCGCCATGGATTTCAGCCTTGGGCCCGCCGAGACGCAATGGCGCGACCGCGTTCGCGCTTTCATGGACAGAGAGGTACGGCCGCGGACCGCCGACTATGACGCCCAGCAGCGCGAAGGCGAACGCT
>DATMHD010000163.1:0-3469 GCA_035555075.1 Sphingomicrobium sp.
CGCTTGCCCTCAAGATTGGATCCGTCAGGACCGAAACCCGCGGCGGCTCTTACGCTTTGAGCCCGCTTCCCGAAGTCGGCGTCCACGAGCTTCAGTCCCTGCTCCACGCACCGACGGCACAGGAAAACCACGGGCCTTCGCTTCCGGAGCCGGAGGCGGTCGATGCCGAAACCCTGCTCGAAGAGATCGAGCGGCATGGACCAGAGGTCCTCGAACCCGTCGAGCCGACATCGGAAGGCGCCTGTACTCCCGACACGCGCGCGATCGTATCGGAGATCATCGCTGAAATGGCGCTGGAGCCCGGAAGCACGTTCCAGCAGACCGCATCGCTCTACCAGGATTTCTCGGTGCGCTGCCGGATGCGCCGGATTGCCGGGAACGCACTTGACCTCGCGACCTTCCGGAGACGCTTCGCAATGGCGATTGCAGGCATCGCCGACCCGCATGATCCGAGCCGCACGGAAGTAGTTGGGCTTGCCCGCGATCTTCCTGACGACCTTCTCGCGCCCTTCCTCCTGATCGCCAGGTCTGCGCAGGACGGAGTGCCGTGTCCGGACGACGAAATGCTTGCAAAGGTTTATGGCACGACGTCCCCCGGACGCGTCCGCCGGCTGATCGACTATCTCGAGAAAAGCGGCCTCATCGTCGTTCGAACGGACTTCGGGGGAAGGCGATCAATCGGCATTCCCGGCCTCGGACTGTCCACGGCGCCGGAAGGATAGCCTCGCGTCGCGGCGATACCTCGGCATCTTCGACAAGACGATATCAGCTCGTCTGCGTTGGGTTCGAGGCGGCAGGACGCCGGCACATGGAGCGGTGATCCATGCGCCGGCGCCGCAAACCGGTCGCTCCTCGCTAGGCCGTAATGCCAAGGCCCCGCGCGTAGTCTTCGAGCTGGCCCGCGACGGTGCCCCAGCCCTCCTCGAAGCCCATGCTCTCATGCGTAGCGCGGTCAGCTGCATCCTTGTGCAGTGCCACCGCCTTGTAAGCGGTCTTGCCGTTGCCGGCATCGGCAAAGGTGATCACTGCGGTCGATGGAAAGGATTCGCACCCCTCCCCTGCAGGATTGGGGCGAAAGCCCGGTCCAAGCGCGCTGGTCCAGACTAGCTTCTTGCGCTCGATCACTTCAAGGACGCAGCCCGGAACACCATGTCCTGTATCGAAACCGTCGGGGCCAACCATCCGGAATCGGAAGATGCCGCCGGGTTTCAGGTCCAGTTCGAGTTCCGTCACTTCAAAGGGCCTGGGCGCAAACCAGCGCTTGATATGTTCGGGATTGGTGTACGCCTCCCAAACCAGCTCGATCGGTGCATTCAGCGTCCGCTCGAGCACCAGATCGGTTTCGTCAGCCATTCTTATTCTCCGCCTGCTTTAAGGGTTTCGAGATAGTCCTCGAACCGGTCGAGCTGCGCTTCCCATTCGGCGCGGCGCTCGGCGATCCAGGATTCAGCGGCAGTCAGCGTTTTTGGCTGAAGTCGCACGGTACGCACCCGGCCCTTTTTCGCGGACCTCACCAGACCGCTCTCCTCCAGCATTTTGAGATGCTGGAGGACCGCGGGCAGGCTGATGCTCAACGGCTCCGCCAGTTGCGATACTGACGCTGGTCCTCGCGACAAACGGGCTAGCATTCCCCGGCGGACCGGATCGGAGAGCGCCTGGAAAGCGCGATCGAGCTGCAGCGAACCGTTAAGCACGTACTTAACTAACTCGCGCTCCCACGGGCCGTCAAGACACTTAAGTATATGCTTAGCTAATTCGGAATGAACTCGGCTGGGTGGCGGACCCCATGCCGGATTGACATTGCCGACGAGTGAGCGACGCCGATGCTAGCGGGGCGAGACCTTCTTGTGGCTCTTGGCGGCGAGCTGGACTTCGCCCGAACGAGCGATCGATGACCATCCTACGCGGGGGCCGCGAAGCGCCTGGATCACCGCCTTGACCACGACGTAATACATGATCTGGCGGTAGCCGAAGCGCTGCGGGACCAGCCACGCCATCAGCCGCCAATTCTCACGGCGCTCGAGCGCAAAGGCAATAAGACCGGCCGTGAGGTCGATCGCCGCAAAGAGGATCCAGAACAGCGCAATGCGGTGAAGGTCGCCCTTCATCGCGCTGTAGCCGTGCTCGTGGATCGAGCTCACGGTCCAGAAGATGTTCACGACGAGGGCGAGGTCGATGATGGGCGAGATCAACGCGAACAGGAGCTGGAAGAGAATCGCTTGGGGAAGGCCGATGAAGGCGAGGCCTGGCGGCTTCCCGGTCGCCATGATGTGCTTGTGCTTCCAGACGCACTGGATCGTCCCGAAGGCCCAGCGGAACCGCTGCCGCGCCAGCTGATGGACCGTCTGCGGCGCCTCGGTCCAGGCGACGGCGCCCTGGTCATACGCGACATGCCAGCCCGCGCGCTGGACGGCAATGGTGAGGTCCTGGTCTTCCGCGAGGGTCTCGGGGGGATAACCGCCGACATCGAGGATTGCCTGCTTGCGCCACGCGCCGACGGCTCCCGGGACAACCGCCATCGCTCCAAGCCTCGCCAGGGCCCGCCGCTCGAGGTTCTGCGCAGTGATATATTCGAGCGCCTGCCACTTCGTGACGATGTTCACCCGGTTACCGACCTTGGCGTTGCCCGCGACCGCAGCGAGCTTCTCGTCGCCGGCAAACCAGCGAGCGAGCCTTGCGATCGTGCGCGGCTCGAACTGCGTATCGGCATCAAGCGCAATCACGATCTCGCTCTTCGCAAGCGCGAGGCCCTGGTTGAGCGCTCTCGCCTTGCCGCCATTCTCGAGCTTCAGGAGCTTGACCCGCGGATCCTTCCCGAAGGCGCGCTCGACGACGTCCGAGGTCGCGTCTTTCGAACCATCATCGATGACGATGACTTCAAGACCGACATCCTCGCTTGAGAGCACCTGGCTCACCGAGCGTTCGATCACCCGTTCCTCGTTGAAGGCCGGTATAAGGACGCTGACGAAGGTGTTGGGATCGATCGGTGGGCGCTGCCGCTGCAGTTCCTTATACGCTGCGACGAGGCCGAGACCGGTGAGGATCAGCGCGCGCCCGATGCCGAGCGTGATAGCCGCCGCGAAGAGGAAGCCGAGCGCCCGCACTGCAAACCCGAGAGTCTCGAAGAGACCAAGATCGATCCTCGCGGCGAGATGATCCGAGGGTGACAAAGGCGGCATCGCCTGCTGCGGGGACAGCCCTGCAAGCTCGGATACCGGCACAAAGCGATAGCCGTGTGCCCGGAGCTGGTCGATGAGGATCGGAAGCGCAGCCACCGTCTGGCTCCGATCGCCGCCCGAATCGTGCAGGAGCACGATATTGCGACTGCACTGAGCTTCCGACTGGTCGTTGCAACTCGGGCTTGCGGTGAGGACGCGCGAGAGCACGTTGTTGATGATCGCGGGGACGCCCGGCCGCTGCCAGTCCTCGCGGTCGACGTGGAGACCGACCGAGACGTAGCCGCGGTTCT
>DATMHD010000164.1:0-4241 GCA_035555075.1 Sphingomicrobium sp.
ATCAGAAGGTGGAGCTGCGTGACGTGCTCCGCACAGGCGGCCAAGTAGCGGTGGACCAAGCTCTGGACACGCTCCTTGCTGGCAAGGCGAAGGCCCACCAGTTCCGGATCGATGGCAATCGCGCCGCCCTCGCCCGGCACATGAGCGTTACGGGCGGCTGAAAAAAGCGGGCCGGCTTGGACCATCGCGGTTGCTTACGACAGGGTGCGGATGGCGATGCGCATCGGCCAGGAGCTCCTCGCCGAACCCTCTGCACTTGAGCTTTCGTCCCCAACAGCAATAGACCCCCGCGTGTGGATCCGATGACTGTCGCCGCGCTGGTGATCCTGTTCGCTCTGGGCGCAGCGCTTTATTCGAGCGTCGGGCACGGCGGCGCCTCGGCCTATATCGCGGCGATGGCCCTTTTCTCGGTCGCGCCCGAGACCATGAAGCCGACGGCACTTGCATTGAACCTGCTCGTCGCGGGGTTCGGAGCCTGGCGTTACTGGCAGCGCGGCCTCACCAACGCGAGGCTGGTCCTGGCGTTTGCGCTCACCGCAACCCCGGCCGCCTTCGTCGGCGGCGGGACCCATCTTCCCGGGATCTACTACAAGCCTCTGGTTGGCGGCCTTCTCTGGCTCGCGGCGGCGCGGCTCTTCTGGCAGCCCAAGGATCTCGCCTATCGCGACGTGCACAGCCCGTCGCTGTGGCTCACTCTTCCCGCCGGAGCGGTGCTTGGACTTCTCGCCGGCCTCACCGGCACCGGAGGCGGGATCTTCCTTAGCCCCCTCATCATCCTGATGGCATGGGAGGAGCCGCGCCATACCTCGGGCGTCGTTTCCGCCTTCATCTTCCTCAACTCCGCGGCGGGTCTTGCCGGGAATATCGCCTCTGTCGGTCATCTGCCGAGCGAGTTGCCGCTGTTCCTCGCCTCCGTGATGAGCGGCGCATTGCTTGGAACATGGCTTGGCGTCGAGCGACTGCCCCGCCCCTGGCTGCTACGGACGCTGGGTTTCGTCCTCGCCGTCGCCGGAGCGAAGCTCCTTTTCACCTGATATGTGATCGTTATGGCCGTCATTCCTGGCGGCCGCCGCAACAGGCCCACACTCATGCTTGGGCGCCTTAGCGGCAGGAGCTAGAAGTCGAGGGTCTCGACGGGCTCGCCGGTTGCCAGCGCTGGAGCATGCGCACGCTGCCGCACCAGCAAGTCGGCATCGGCCAGCACCTTCTGCGCACTCGAATCCTCGAAGGACAGAACCCTCGCTGCCCCTTGGACAAGCTGCGCCCGGTGGAAGGTCTCACGGGCGTCGCAAGCTTCGATCGGTGCCGCAAGCGGCAGGGTCCGCCACCCAAGCGCTCTCTCGACAGGCCGGCCAGTCATTCCGGCAAGCAGGGGTGCAAGGAGCAACCGAGCAGTCACAAGTGCGGACGTCGGGTTGCCGGGAAGCCCCATGACGATCCGGCCTCGCGCGCCCCCGAGCCAGGCGGGCTTTCCAGGCCGGATCGCCAGTTTGGAGAAGAGGAGCTCAAGCCCCAACGGCTCGAACATCGCCTTGGCAAAATCCTTCTCGCCGACCGACGCGCCCCCCGTCACCACGACGAGGTCAGATTGCTCAATCGCCGTGTTTGCGGCCTCGCTCATGGCGGAAAGATCGTCGCCAAGACGCATTCGGCCGGCCCACTTGGCACCCCATTGGGAGGCAAGAGCACATACGCCGAGCGACACGCTTTCGGGGATCATGTCCTCCCGCTCGCGCGCGGTACCGGGCTCGGCGAGTTCGTCGCCCGTGCTGAGGATGGTGAGGAGCGGCCGGCGATGGACCTCCAGCTCCGCGACGTCCGCAGCGGCGGCAGCGACAATCGCCCGCGGGTCAACCAGCCGGCCGGCACCGAGCAGGACGTCGCCTGCGGCAAAGTCCGAGGCACGCTTGCGGATGTACCGGATGCTGCCGGGATGTTGGTCGAGGATAGCCCTGTCGCCGCTCAAGCGGACCTCCTCCTGGATCACCACCCGATCGGCGCAGCGGGGAACGGGCGCTCCGGTGAAGATCCGGACGCAGGTGCCAGGCTCCACCGACCCCTCCCAGCGTGAGCCCGCGAAGGATCCTCCGACCTCATGCAGAATTGCGGGAAGGCGCGCGAGGTCCTCGTCGCGGACCGCGTAGCCGTCCATTGCGGAGACGTCTGAGCGGGGAGAGTCAATTCTGGCGATGACCGGAGTAGCAAGGACACGGCCGACGGCCTTGGAAATGGGAACAACCTCGGCACCGAGCGGTCTTGCGACAGAGCGGACGAGATCCACTGCCTCGTCGAAGCTGATCACGCTCGCCGCCAGTCGCCCGATTTGCCGCCGGTTTTCGCGGTCACCTCGATGCCACCGATGACCATCGTCCGGTCAATGGCTTTGAGCATGTCAAAAAGGGTGAGGCATGCGACGGAGACCGCGGTGAGCGCCTCCATCTCGACTCCGGTCACGGCATTGGTCCTGACTTCCGACACAATGCGAAAGCCCGGAAGCGCATGATCAATGTCGATTTTGACGTCAACCTTGGCGAGCGGCAGCTGATGACAAAGCGGGATGAGCTCCGCCGTCCTTTTTGCGGCCATAACCCCGGCGAGCTCCGCAACGTGGATCACTGAGCCCTTGGGAGTCGTCCCGGCGCGAACCCGATCGAGGGTTGCGGGTTTGCAGGTGAGCATGCCTGCGGCCGCGGAAATCCTTGCCGTGACCTCCTTGTCCGAGACATCGACCATCCGCGCACGGCCTTCTTCGTCGAGGTGGCTGAGCCCGCTCATGCGATAAGGTGCCTCAGGCGGGGGACCTCCCCGGCCAGCGAGCAGGGCCGGTATCGGCTGTCCAGTTGATATTTGAGCACGAGGTCCCATCCATCGCGGCACGCGCCAGTGGAACCCGGAAGGCAAAAGACGAACGTCTCGCCGATCTGGCCAGCGAAAGCGCGCGATTGGAGCGTCGAGAAGCCCACCGTTCCAAAGCTCGCCTGGTGGAAGAGGACCGAGAAACCGTCCATGTCGCGGCGAAAGAGCGGCCTGATCGCTTCAGGCGTGACGTCGCGCGGGGAAAACCCGGTGCCGCCCGTCGAGATAATGACATCGACGCCCTCGTCCTCGACCCACGCCTGGACCCGGCTGCGGATTGCTTCCACATCGTCGGTGACGATCGCCTTGCCGGCGAGTTCATGGCCGGCACCGCGGACCCGCTCAGTGAGAAGACCGCCCGAATTGTCGGTCTCTTCCGTCCGGCTGTCGGATACGGTCAGCACCGCAATACGCAGCGGGTGGAAGGCAAGGCTCTCATCGATCCCGGCCACGTTTCAGCCCCAACGGCCGCGGTCGGCATAATCGGCATCGCTAGGCTCGATCCATTCCGATCCGTCCTCGCCCAGCTCGCGTTTCCAGAACACGGCTTCCGTCTTCAATCGGTCCATCAGATAATCAGCAGCTTCGAATGCGGCCCGCCGGTGCGGCGAGGCGGCTCCGGCGAAGACGATGGGCTCACCTGCGACAACTTCTCCGCAGCGGTGAACGACGCGCACGTGGCTGACGCCGAACCGTGACGCGGCTTCGACGGCAATCTCCTCCAGAGACTGGAGGGTAAGCGTCGGGTGATGTTCGAGGACCAGCCGGTGGACGGCATGGCCTGTCCTAGATTGGGGCCGCGCGATCCCGATGAAGTTGACCACTGCTCCATCACCGGCTGCGCGCTCGATCAGGTCCGCAAGTTCCTGCTCCGGCCGAAGCTTGGTTCCCTCCAGGCGAGCGATGACGCTCATCCGCCCGAGACCGGAGGCAGGAACTCGACGCAATCCGCCTGTCCGATAAGATAATCCTCGCCAACCAGGCAGCCGCTGACGCATGCGACCGAACGCCTGTTACCAAGGGTCGAAGCTGCCAAAGGATGCCGGGCTGCCAGCAATTGCCTTAGCTCAGCGACGGAGACGCCTGGCTCTGCTTCCAAATCAACCTCGTGGCCGATCGAGTCCACCAGTCGGCCATAGAACATGATCTTCATCAGCTCTCCTAGCGCTCCCGCTCTCTTGCGGTCCTGCACGCCGAGGTCAACTTGGCGTCGCCTGGTCCGGGCAATCAGGTCCAAGGGGCTTGTCCTCGAGCCCGCTCGACGAGTGTATAGGCAAACAGCTGAATTCGATCAGAAGCGATGGGCGGAGCGGCACCAGGCCTAGGTCGAAGAAGCGAAGACAAGGTCTTCGAGGCACAATAGAAACAACGGCCTCTTACGGTAT
>DATMHD010000165.1:0-2108 GCA_035555075.1 Sphingomicrobium sp.
CGTGAAGTGCCAGAATTCGAGTTCGACGTGGATGGGCGGGGCATCCACGACTTCTTCACCTTCGGTCATGTGCTCGGGCCCCGGTCGATCTTCAGCCAGGTTCGCGCCCTTCCTCCCGGCCACCTTCTCCGCCTCGGCCCCACCGGGCATTCCAAGGTAGAGCAATATTGGGCCCCCAGGATCAAGGCGGTCCGCGGACGAAGCGAACAGCAATGGATCGAGGAGGCGCGCGAACGGGTGCTCGAGACCGTCCAGCAACACATGATTGCGGACGTTCCGATCGGCGCCTTCCTCTCGGGCGGCATCGACTCAGGGGCAGTAGCCGCGGCAATGACACGGGCGACCGGTCAGCCAGTCACGGCGTTCACCGCGGGATTCCCAGGGTCGAGGATCGACGAGACCGCTGCCGCTCAACGGGTGGCGCAGCACCTCGGGTGCAATCACGTGATCCTTCCGATCGAGCCCGGGACTGCGGCCGACATCCTCCCTCGCGTCCAGCGCGCGTTCGACGAGCCGTCTGCCGCCAACTCGGCTATTCCGCTTTGGTATCTCTCGAGATCGGCCGCCGAGCATGTGAAGGTCGTACTGTGCGGTGAAGGCGGCGATGAATTGTTCCTCGGCTATAACCGGCAGCGCTGGGCGGAGCGGATGCGGCGTTTCGCGCCGCTGGTCCGGGGAGCGGGCGGTCTCAAATGGCTCGACCGGATCGAGCTTCCCGCAAGGAAGCTCAATTACCTTCGCGATCATGCCATGCGCTTCCGCGACGGAGCCCTGCTCGAAAACGGCTTCCAGCGGTTCTTCGCGGCAGTCACCATCACCACACCCGCGATTCGGGCACGCATCTACCAGCGGGATTTCTGGGAAAAGCACGAAGCTCCCTATGCGATTGCGCTCCGCGCAGCGGACGCGTTCGGCCTTGAGCACCGATCGCTGCCGCAGATCGAGCAGTTCATGCTCGGCGACCTTACGGTCCACATGCCCGCGTCCTTGCTGCAGCGGCTCGACCGGGCAACGATGGCCCATTCGCTCGAAGCGCGCGTCCCGTTCCTTTCAAGAAGTTTCGTCGACTGGGCACTGACGGTGCCGACCGATCTCAAGCTGAGGCACGGCACCGGGAAATATCTCCTTCGCCGCGCGGTCGAACCGTGGCTCCCACCAGTCACGCTCAAAGGTCGCAAGCTCGGTTTCCAGATGCCGCTCGCGGACTGGTTCGTCGGCGGCTTCAGTGACTTTGCGCAGGAGGCCTGGCTATCCTCGGGGGCAGCCGACGCCGGGTTCCTCGATGCGCGCGAGGTCGGCCGACTGTTCGACGAGCATCGTCGCGGGCTCGCAAATCACGGCCGCCTTCTGTACGCGATCGCGATGTTCAGCTGCTGGTGGAAGGACCAGCGTGGTGAACGGCGCGAGGCAAATGGTGCAGCAGAGCCGGAGAGACAAATCGCGCTTGGTTGAAGGCCGGACTGGCGATGTCCGTCCCAATGGAGCGACCAGCGACGTCAAGCGACCGCTCGTCTGGCTGCTGCTGGGAACGCGCGCAGGCGACAACAACCAGCTTCAGGCGCTCGCCATGGCGCTCGGTTACTCCTTCGAAGAGAAGAGGATCATCTACAATCATCTACGGCGCTTGCCGCTGCTTCGAAGCGGCCTGATGATCGTTGCACACCAGTCGCGGGGATTGATCCGTCCTCCCTGGCCCGATCTTGTGCTTTGCGTCGGGTACGCGAGCGTTCCGGTCGCAAGGTATATCCGCCGCCAAAGCGGCGGAAAGGCCAAGCTCGTTCATATCGGCAATCCGCGCGCCAGACTGGAGGATTTCGACCTCCAGATCACGAACCCGCAATATGCGCGCGTCGCCCCCAACCTCATCGAGCTCCCCTTCCCTATCGGAAACCCCGCCAGGAACGTCGATCCGAGCGCGGATGAACGCGAGTGGCTTGCCCGCTTCCCTCGGCCGCGAAGACTGGTCGCGGTCGGCGGACCGGCACGGCATTGGCGGCTCGACCATGATGCGCTCGCAGCAGCCGTCGAGACCCTGCGGTCGAAGAAGGGTGGAAGCCTGATTGTTGCAACGAGCCCCCGCACCCCCCCGAAGACCAGGGACTTGCTCA
>DATMHD010000166.1:0-3317 GCA_035555075.1 Sphingomicrobium sp.
CTCGGCTGCGACACGATCCAGGGCTATCTGTTCGGCAAGCCCCTTGCATATGAGCGCGGGATCCAGATGGTGGTTGGCCTTGGCGCCAAGCGGATGGCAGGCTGACCGTTCAAATGTGGCTGTACCAGGGACCGACGGATCGGTGGCCTGCGCCACCGACCGGGCTTTTTCAAGATTTTGCCTTGGCTTGCATTAGGATAGAGTGAGCATCGAAGCCGGGGGGGTGTAGAGCTTGCCGCGAATGACCGCGCTGCAGTTCAAATATCAGAGCGGACGCGTGATCGCGCTCGGGCGGGTCATGCTGGTGACCCTCTTCCTCATCGCCGTATGGTTCGACCGAAGCCAGCCGCTTCGATCAGTCGCGGGCACTTATGTGCTCCTGATCCTTTATTCCGCGCTGGTCATCGGCGCAGCTGCAGCAACGTGGCGGAACTGGTGGCTCGATGCCCGCCTTGCAGTCATTACCCATGCGGCCGACATGGCGGTGTTCACCGCCATCGTCTTCTCGACAAACGGCTCGACCAGTCCCTTCTTCCTCTTCTTCGTGCTTCCCTTGCTTTCCGCGGCGATCCGCTGGAGCTGGCGCGAGACGGCGCTCACCGCGAGCGCGCTGATCGCCCTCTATCTGATTGCCGGGCTTCTCGTCGCGGGCAGTGAAAGCTTTGAACTCGAGCGTTTCGTGGTCCGCGGCGGCTGGCTCGTCATTCTTTCGCTTCTCCTTATCTGGTTTGGCATCCACCAGCGTTCGACACGGCTCTTCTTCCGGATCGAGGATTTCGAGAATCTGGATTCCGAGGATCAGCATCCCCTGGCCCGGGCGCTTCGTCCGGTGATGCGGGTTGCGCAGGCCAAGGGCGGGGCGCTGGTGGTCGGTCCAACGGGGGAGGAGGCGAGCGACGGCTTCCTTCTTGCCGGCGACGAGCGTCGAAGCTTTAGCGTGATGAAGCCGCTTGTCCCTGAACCCTGGTTCTCGACCTTGCTGATTGACAGGATCCGCGATCATGCGGTCACCCGCCCGCCCGAGGGGCGGTTTCAGTTCAGCCGGGCTTCGTCGCTCGTCGATCTCGATCTCCTGGGGAAGATCGGCGCCGACGAAGGACTGATCGCCGAGGTGCACAACGGCACCCAGCACGGGTGGCTCCTCTTATGGGGGATCCCTGACCTTTCGACAGATTACATCGAGGTGGGGCGAGAATTTGGCCGGGCTGCCGGCTTCATGCTCGAGCGCCACGTCCTGCTTCAGGCGATCGAGACGGGAGCGGCAGCGCGAACGCGTCTCTCCCTTGCGCGGGACGTTCATGACAGCATCGTTCAGTTCCTCGCCGGCACGAGCTTTCGGGTCGAAGCGATCAAACGGGCGGCCAATTCAGGAGCGGACGTCAGTCCCGAGCTCGACGAGCTCAAGCGTCTCCTCGTCGAGGAGCAGGGCGAGATCCGGGGCTTCGTGCTGGCCCTTCGGCGCGGCCGGGACGTTGAGCTTGCGGAAGCCGTCGTGGAGTTACGAGCGCTTGCCGAACGCCTCGGTCAGCAATGGTCGGTGGATTGTCGCATCAGTGCGGAAGGCGAAGAGGGTGCGATCCCGATCCGGCTTCACCTCGACCTCCAGCAATTGCTGCGGGAGGCAGTCGCCAACGCCGTTCGCCACGGCCATGCAGACCGGATAGACGTAGGCCTCGCCCTTGAAGATGACCGGCTCCAGCTCAGCGTTGCCGACAATGGGAGCGGATTTTCGGACGGCAATGGCGGCACGCTTGCCGAGCCATGGTCGCTCAAGGAACGCGTCGAGCGAGCCAACGGGACGATCCGCTTGGTTTCGGCGCCCGGATCGACCAATGTACTCATCAGCCTTCCCCTCGCCGGAGCAGCCGCGTGACCCGTGTTCTTCTTGTCGACGACCATCCGATGATTGCAGCAGCTCTCGAGATGCTGCTTCGGGGAACCGATTATGAGCTTCTGGGGCGCGCTCGCACCGCCGCGGAAGCGACCAAGCTCGTCTCCAAGCTGAAGCCCGATCTCCTCCTGCTCGACGTCCACCTGCCTGACGGCTCCGGGCTCGATGTCCTGAAACGCATTTCCGCGCCGAGGTCGAAGCGCAAGACGATCCTCCTCACGGCGGGCATGGACGAAGCGCAGCTCCTTGCCGCGGCCGAACTTCAACCAGATGGGATGGTGCTCAAGACATCGGATCCTGGACATCTGCTCGATTGCATGGACGCGGTCGTCGCCGGCGAACGATGGATCGATCCGGAAATCTCCGAACAAACCCGACAGGCGCAGGAGAAAGCCGCGTCCGCGCCGCCGCTCACGCGCCGCGAACGCGAGCTGATCGAACTCGTTCGACAGGGGCTCAGGAACCGCGACATTGCGGCCGAACTCGGGGTCCCCGAGGGCACCGTCAAAGTCTACCTTCACGCAATCTTTGACAAGCTTTCCGTCGAAAATAGGACCGAGCTTGCCTTGCGGTCGACCGAGCTTATCGGCCGCTAGATCCGGAGCTGGCTTCCAAGCTCGACGACCCGGTTCGTCGGGAGCTTGAAGAATTCCATCGCGCTTTCAGAGCTCTTGAGCATGAGCGCGAAGAGCTTCTCGCGCCATAGCGCCATTCCCGGCACCTTGTTCGACGGAATGAGCTTCTGCCGACCAAGGAAGAAGCTTGTGCTCATCATGTTGAAGGGCTCCCCGCACGTATCCACCCGGGAAAGGTCGCGAGGGATATCGACCTCGTCCATGTAACCGTAGTGGAGAATGACCCGGTAGAAGCCCTCGCCGGCGTCATGAACTTCGAGCCGGTCCTTCACGCCAACCTGCGGGATCTCCTCGACCTTGACGTTGAGGATGAGCACGCGGCCGTGGAGCACCTGATTGTGCTTGAGGTTGTGGAGGAGGGCGGCCGGGACGACGTCGGCTGACGTCGACAGGAACACCGAGGTCCCTCGGACGCGGTGAACCGAAGCTGCAGCCGACTTGATGAAGACCGCGAGCGGAAGGGCTGCTTCCGAGAGGCGCTGGCGCATCAGCTCGCGGCCCTTTGCCCAGGTCGTCAGCACCGTGAAACTGATGGCTGCAACAAGCAGTGGGAACCAGCCGCCGTCCGGGATCATGGTGATGTTGGAGGCGAAATAGGCGCCATCGACAAGCAGGAACAGGGCAGTCGTCCCGATTGCGAGTAGGCGGTTCCACTTCCAGACGTAGAGCATGAGTACACCCAGCATCACCGACGTGATCAGCATCGTGCCGGTCACCGCGATCCCGTAGGCCGAAGCGAGCTTGCCCGATTGGCGGAAGCCAAGGACTAGGATGACCACCATCGCAAGGAG
>DATMHD010000167.1:0-2925 GCA_035555075.1 Sphingomicrobium sp.
ATCGACTGCTTCAAAGCGAGAAGCTGAACCGTAGGGCGGGCTTCATCGCTTTCCTTCGAGCTTAAGACGCCTCCTTTCCTTGGTTGGTCCCGCCGTTTGCTTCGCGAAAGCGCGGCTCGCGGCTTGGCAACCTCTAGGTCATCCAAGCACGTTCGAACGTTCGAGAGTCCGGCTCGCTTCAAGGTGCTTCTTGGATAGTAGGTTCTTAGAATCGAGTTCGAGGTCTGCCGCGTTGTCATTGCCGACTTCTCGCAACCGAGTTGGATGGAGCTCGAATGGCACCTCGGTCCTCCAGATCGTTAGCAAGATAATCGAGAGCTTTCGGGCCAGTGCCACGCGGGCGCGTTTGGCCCCGATCCGTTCGTGAAGTGCCGTCGACCAAGCCTTGAGCTCGCAGTCAGGAGCATGGAGGTTGAACACCATGGCGGCATTGACCAGGTGCATCCGGGTGAGCTTGTTGCCGGTCTTGGTGATGCCCCTCGTTCGGGAGGTTCCACCTGACTGGTAGCGCCGCGGCACCAGACCGAGATATGCGGCCACGTCCGTTGAGCGCGCGAACCGTAACGGATCCTCGACCGCGCTAAAGAAGGATAACGCTGTCAGCGCGCCCACACCCGGAACGCTCATGAGCCGCCGGCAAACCGGGTCCTTCGAGGCCCTAACAACGAACGCTCGGTCGAGCTTCTTGAGATAGGATCCAAGACTCTCGGCGATATCGAGCAGCGGCATCACATCCGGAGCTAGATTGATCCCTTCCTCGACCTTGAGCTGAGCTATCAAGTCAATCGCGCTTTGGCGAACTTTCTCAGGGGTCCGCGATTTCGTCAGGCGCCCGCCGTACATTCCGAAGCGCGCGCGAAGTGAGTTCTCGACCATGACGCGGAGCTTCACCAATTTGTGCCGCATGAGAACTTGCGTGCGCATCTGCTGGCACTCGACGCTCTTCACGTGAACCCGGCTGACGGTATTCTGCCCAAGCCGCGCGAGTTCGGCGAGACCTCGGGCATCGCTCGCATCGGTCTTGTTTCGGCGGAGCGCGAGAAACTTGCTGGCCTTGCGAGCCTCGAAAATTTCGATGGGCATGCCCGCACTGCGAAGCTTTCGGACGACGTGCACACCCTGCCCCGATTCCACCGCAATCAGTGCGATGTCTTCAGCCGGAACAACGGATAGCGCCTCGAGAAGCGCCGTTGACGACGCCTCGGAGGCGCACTCGGCGATGGTCTGCCCGTCGTCATCGAGGATGCAGACGTGCGTTTCCCACCAACCCAGGTCCATCCCGACCCAATATTTTGAGCCCGCCATCACAATCGCCCCCACCCGAGGGCCTTGTCGCCCATATCCGGCAAGACGCTTCTGTCGTCGCAATCTGCAGCGAGATTTTGTGCAGCGCAAGAACCATCGCAACGCATCGCGCGCAGGCCCCTCCATTTCGAAGCGGTCGCAAACTCCGCGGAAACGATTTCCGGCTATCTATCTACTCGGTCACCTGTAATCCGAATCCCAATGCGTGCCGAATCGGATAGCTCGCCGGTACTAATTGCCGGCGAGCCATCTTCACAGCGGCGTCCGGCGCATGGTGGCAGCCGCAATGCCGCGCATCGACCGGATCCAGCGTCACGACTCAAGCTCCGGTCATCGCTCGTTCCGCGGTCTTGCCATTGTCTGGAGAGGCGATCGCGTTCACGATCGGGGCCATGAGCGCGCTCACGATGTTCGCCGCCTTCGCAGCCTTCCTCATCGTAGTCCGGGCAGCGATTAAGCAAGGGCACCGGTAGCCGCGCGATTGCATTGTTCGACGGTCACACTCTTTGCGACGGTCATGGCCGCCAACCGACGGTAGCGGATCACGTTTCGATGACGCAATTGATCTCGAAGAGCTCGCTTGCGATTGGCGGCCCGTTGTGAGCCACTAACGCCCGAAACGGGTCTGATAGTCGCGCTGGCAGCTTTCAATCGCCGCATCCAGCGCGCTTTTCGCTTCTTCTGGGGCGTCATTGTGCTCCAGCGCTTGCCTGACCTCGGCAAGCGCGTTGAGCATTGCAAGATAGAAGCTAAGAGCCTCGCTCGACTTGGAATTGCCGCTTCGCATCTGCTCTCCTTGCCCGGCGAGGGTCATCGACGGAAGACCGGTCAGCCGATCAGGATTTTCACGCCGTGGAGCGAGACGGCTATGCCCTTCTCGAATAGCGGCGCAGCAATCACGCGGATTCGTCGGACCTCACCCACCGCCGCTGCGCGAATTTCCGCGTCCAGCGTAAAGCCCTGTTCAAACCGGATTGCGTGTGTGCGCAATCTTTCGAGAGCCGCTCGCGAATCTTCCAGATAGTGGCGAATGGCCTGGCCTCGTGTAATGCTCGTGCCGCGCTCAAGCCCGAACAAGTCGTACGCGCCCCCCGACCAGATCAGCGATCCGTCGTCCAGCGTGCACTCAAAGAGGCCGGCGTGGTGTGCCTGGAGAGCGCCCGGAATATCAGGTCGGAGGGAGTCGGTAACGGCGCAGTTGAGCACATGCCCGACGTCCAGGCGGCGCGCCTGCTCGCGAAGCGGCCAGGCCTGGCGAATCCCGAAGACGTTACCCGCAATCAACGACGGATCACTTTCCAACCTAGCCGCGATTTCCGGCGGCGCCGTGTGCATACCTCGCCGCGCCGCCGGATGTTACAAGTGTATCTTACAGTGACGGCGCTGCGTCGACTTCAGCAAAATAATGGCGAAGGGCCGTGCTCGTCTCGGGCGATAGTTCGACGAAGACCCGGCGCCCGTCAAGCGGATCGGCGCGCCGGATGAAGATCCCGCGGTCTGACAAGGTCTTCAGCCACCGCATCCCTGTCGTAGGTTGAACGAAGGCAGCCGCGCACAGGCTCGACGTCGACACACGCCTTTGCGACAGCTCCGCCTGAAGAAGGTAAAGCATCATGTCCC
>DATMHD010000168.1:0-10870 GCA_035555075.1 Sphingomicrobium sp.
CATTGCGCGCATGATGGGCGACGGGGAGGACGTCCGGTTCGACTGGGGTCGCGGCGGTGCTGCGGCCGTTGGCCTCATCGCGGCCCTCGTTCTCCTGGTCATGGTGTTCGCGGTAAAGTTTGCGAACGATGCCCGCGAGCAGGCCCTCGCAGCCGAGCGCCAGGCCAACCAGGTGGCGTTGGTCGTGCGCAATGTCAGCGCCAATGTGTCCCGCGCAGAAGCTGCGCTTGCCCGGTTCGTCCTCGATGAAAAGGTCGACACCAGCGGCAACATCTACGCAAGCGACTGGCAGCTTGCCGGGTACCAGATCGGCCAGCTCCAGGCGCTCGAGCGAGGCAACCTCGAGCAGCGCCGGCGCGTCGTGGATCTCGAGCGGCTCTACAACAAGCGGGGCGGCGAGCTCGCGCTTGCGGCAAGGGCAGCGCTCGCCAAACAGGGCGACACCGGCATCAGCTATTTCTACCAGGCGGCGACGACCGGGACCGGCAAGTTGCTCGACGACAAGCTCGAAGAGATCATCCGGGCCGAGCGCCAGTCGCAGGCCGACCGGATCCAGCAAAGCCAGATCTTCTCGGCGCAGGCGGACCAGTTCACCGATTACCTCAGCTGGCTCGGCCTTCTCGTCGGCATCGGCGCCATCTTCCTTGGAGTGTTCGCCTTCCAGGCTCTCCGCCAGAATGCGCAGGCCCGGCGTGAGGCGGCAAGCGAAGCCGAGCGCGCCGAGCAGCTGGAGCAGGCGGTCCGCGACCGGACGCAGGAACTTTGGGAAGCCAACCAGGCCCTGAAAGCGGAAGCCACGGAACGCGAGGCCGCGGAAGCGCAACTTCGCCAGGTCCAGAAATTGGACGCCGTAGGGCAGCTGACCGGCGGGATCGCGCATGACTTCAACAACATGCTTGCCGTTGTGGTCGGCGGGATCGATCTTGCGCTTCGCCGACTGAATGGTCCGCGCCGCGAGGTCATGATGCATCTCAACAACGCGATGGAAGGCGCAACCCGCGCCGCCGCGCTGACCCGCCGCCTTCTCTCCTTCGCGCGTTCCGAGCCGCTGCTCCCCGAGCGCGTGGACCCTGCCGAGCTCATCGGAGGCATGTCCGACCTTCTCGACCGGACACTTGGCGAACGCATCCGGATCGATGTCGATCTCGCAGCGGACAGCTGGCCGATCTACGTCGACCCGCACCAGCTAGAGAACGCGATCGTCAACCTCGCTGTAAACGCGCGCGACGCCATGGACGGTGACGGACAGGTGCTGATCGCCACCCGGAACGTGAAGGTGGGCGCGAACGAGGTCGGCGACGTGCGTGCGGGCGATTACGTGCGGATCAGCGTCGCGGACACCGGCTGCGGAATGTCGCCGGACGTTCTTGAGCGCGCCTTCGAGCCCTTCTTCACGACCAAGCCCGTGGGCAAGGGTACCGGCCTTGGTCTTAGCCAGATCTTCGGCTTCGCCCACCAGTCCGGTGGCGAGGTCGGAATCGAGAGCGAGATTGGCAAAGGCACGACCGTCTCGATCTATCTTCCGCGGACGGAAGTTGCCGAAACCGTCCGGCTTCATCCTGCTATCCAGAGATCGGAGGACGCGCATGTCGCGGGCGCCCGGATCCTTCTGGTCGAGGACGATCCGCGCGTTCGCACCGCCACCGTGGATGCTCTCGAAGACCTCGATTATGATCCGGTCTCCTGCGCCAGCGGCGCCGAGGCCATCGAACTGTTCAGGGGCCAGGAGTTCGACCTCGTCATCAGCGACGTCATCATGCCCGAGATGACCGGACCCGAGCTGATCCGCTACCTCAAGGCGAACGAGACCCGCGACTTCGCTGTCCTGTTCGTCACCGGCTATGTCGGGGAAGGCGAAACCGACGATCTTCGGGGCTATGAGCTCCTGCGTAAGCCCTTCACGGTCGGCGCGCTTGCAAGTGCGGTTGCCTCCGCTCTTGCCCGCTCTAACGAACCGCCCCGCTCCTCAGCAGGCGCGGCAAGAGGCTGAGGCCGGCAAGGAGCGGGTGACGCCGCTGCCACGGCTTCAGCTTGATGTCGGTTCCGGCGTGCCGATTGATCTTCCAGACGATATAGTCCGCGCCCCCAGCGAAGGTGAGGCTCGCCTTTGCAAGGCGGGCGATCGATAGGGCCTTCCCCTCGATCCGACGCCAAGGCCAGCTCCCGTGCGGTCTCAAGGACTGCGCAGCATCGAGTGCGGGACCACTGAAGCGAAGGTAACGCTCGGGCTCGAGGTCGACGACGGAGCCGGCCCTGCCCTTCCTTTCGGCGCGAAGCTCGGCTCCGTAGGTCAGTGCAAAGGCACGTCGCCACAGGGAGAGCGGATCCTCCCCCGGCTTTGGCCCTGCAGCGGCAAGAAGAGTTGGTGCAGCCTTGGCGACGGCGTTGAAGGCAAGGTCCCGTGCGTCTTCGTTCGCCGCCCAGACAAGGCGCGAGGGCTGGGAGAAGCGGGCCCAGACCGAGACGCTGCTGGTTGCGGGGCCCGCCAGCCTCACGAAATCCCGTTCACTCAACACTGCATATTTGGCGACGAGCCCGTCCCGTTCGAAATAGAAGACGTTGGGAGGGATGACTTGGTTCAAGGCTGCAAGCCAGCCTTTCCTGTAGGCGGCCCGGTAATCGGAGACGATCAGGTAGAAGTCGAGCATCAGCCCATCGAGCCGCTTCTCGCGAAGGCATGATCCGTAGAAGAGGACGGATCTTGAGCTATCGCCGTACCTTGCTGCAATCGCCGCCGCGGCAGCGCTTACCTTGGGAACGACCGGGAGGTTCAGCTCCTCGGCGACGAGGCTGCGCAGGTCAGGCACGCGGCCGTGGAACCATCGGGCGCATGCGCGCAGTCTGGCGCCGCCTGCTCGCGGCGCCGAAGCCGGAACGGGAGGAGCAGATAGTCGCTGATCGTGCGCGGCGCGGGCACGCCTGCGACACCGACCTCCGGCCACTCACCGGGAGCCGGATCATAGGCAGTTCCGAACAGATGATCCCAAAGACTGAAGCATATCCCGAAATTCTTGTCGAAATGCCGTTCCTCGAGGGAGTGGTGAATCCGGTGGAAGCGATTGTCCACCAGGACTTTGCGGAACGGGCCGAAATGCACGTCCACGGGCGAATGGATATAGTAAGACAATAGGGACACGACGAACAGGACCGCGGGAGGCGTTTCGGGTCCGTCGATCTGGAACAGGCTCATCGGGATCGTGATGAAGATGAGGCTGAAGAAGATCTGCACGGGATGGCCGATGTCGTTGACAGCGTGGAGCTCGGTCGGCGAATGATGGACGACGTGAATGGGCCAGAACCATTCATGCTCGGCGCGGTGCCGCCAGTAGGCAAGGAAGTCGGCGACGATGACGAGCAGCAGGAACTGGATGCCGTAGCCGAACGAGCCGAGCGGGCTGAGCCATTGCCACAAGGGGATGGTGAGCACGGGACCAAGCCCAAGAAATGCCCAGAGCTTGGCGAGCGGCCACACGAGCAGGCCGCTGATGAGGACCTGGGCGACGTTCATCAGGAAACCGGGAAGGCGGTCGGCAAGAGAGTAGCGCTTCATCGCGGCGATCCGTTCGATCGCACAGCAGACGAGGAGCATGTAGATCGTCTCAAGCAAAGACACGAAACAGGCTCCGGACCTCCAAACGCTGGAGCGGAGCTATAGGCAAGCTCGGTTAATATATTGCATCGAGGCCCGGCAGCCGGCCGGCACCTTAGGCTGCGAGCTTGACGAAGGCCAAAGGCTGCGCGGGCCTTAGATTGATCGGGCTGCCACGTTCCGCGAGGAAGGTTTCGCCGTCGAGGATGACGTTCGAATTTTCGCCCTCGATCGTGATCTCCCGGGCTTCCTCGAAGTGGACTCCGGGCACCTTCTCACGGCCGAGCTTTCCAAGAAAGCTCGCGGCAAGCCCGCGAAGGATCGAGCTTGGCCGCTCCTCCACTGCAAGGAGCTTCAGGACGCCCGAGCGCCGGCCGCCGAGCTCGCTTGCAAGTAGGAGCTTTTCGAGGGTGGTGACTGCAAGGAGCGAAAAACGCCCGCTGATGCTCTGGCCTTCTTCCTTGAGCGAGACGCTCAACGGCTGCGGGTCGGGCGGCAGGAAGCCCGCCTTGATCTTCAGGATCATCTTCATCAGCAGCGCGAAGGCCGTGATGCTGTGCGCAATGCCGTTGGGAAGTCCGAGCGGATAGATCTTGTCGCGGCAGTAGAGCATCGTGTCAGCAAGACCGGCACCGCCGAGGAACATGCCGATGACCGGCCGGTCCTCGCCGCCTGGCCGGCGCAGCGCGATCAACTCACGGGCAACGGTATAATCGGCAAGGTCCTCCGCGCGTGCGAGCTCGATCAGCCGCTCAAGCGTCGTGACGGGATCGCCGCGGGCTCCAAGGTCTAGCGCAATAAGGTTGGTCTTGCCGCTCGGAAGAACCGCCACCGGCGGCGGGCTGTCCCCGAAATGACCGCCGTTGGTGAGTTCGGTCAAGGCGGCCTGAACCGTGCCGTCGCCGCCGTTGATCGCAAGGACCCTCGGCCGGACCCTTGCAATCGACTTCATCGCCTCCCCGATCTGGTCGGCGTGCTCGACCTCATAGTGGAATACGTCGGGGTGATCGGCGCAATATTCGCGGATTCTAGGGAGCTGCGCGATGTTGCCCGTGGACTTGGGATTGGAGAGGAGCGCAATCCTGACGCGGCTCCTGCCGAAGCAGGCCGCGGACGCGCACGAGCCCGGCTGCTCCATCAAGGAAGCATCGGCCTCGCCTTGTCCCAGCATTTCCGGCATGAATCCGCTGACCGTTCCGCTATAGGGCCACAAAACAGGACGGAGGGGCCCTATGCTTTTGGGTTCATCCGTCCACTTTGCAATCTCGGCCGCGTTTGCGGCCAAATCATGGTGCTGGGACGACCAAATTTGCCCAAAGTCGGCTTGATTGATCGCTATCTTGCACGATCCATTGCGGTGCCGCTCGTCGGATCGCTGATCCTTGCAGCAATGCTGCTCGTCCTCGACAAGATGCTGCGGCTTTTCCAATATGTCGTCGACGCCGGTGGGCCGGTCAGCGTCGTGTGGCGAATGCTCGCCAATCTGCTGCCTGAATATCTCTCGCTTGGAATCCCGATCGGGCTGATGATGGGAATCCTGCTCGCCTTCCGGAAATTCGCCCTTTCCTCGGAGCTTGATGCGCTTCGCGGCATTGGCATTGGCTATACGCGGCTTCTTCGCGTCCCTTATGCCTATGCCATCCCGCTGGCGGCGATTAACCTCTTCATCGTGGGCTATCTCGAGCCCTACACCCACTATCGCTACGAAGGCCTGCGGTTCGACCTCAAGTCCGGGGCCTTGGGCGCCGCGATCAAGGTCGGCGAGTTCAACCAGCTTGGCAGGCGCCTCACGCTTCGCATCGACCGAAGCCAGAACAAGGGTACGCAGCTCCAGGGCATCTTCGTCCACAGTGACGACGGCAAGGGGATGACCATTGCAGCCACCGCCCAGCATGGGCGCTTTCTTGCGACCGACGATCCCGAGAAGATCCTGTTCCGGCTCACCAAGGGGCGACTGGTGCAGGACAGCCCGCGCTTCTCGACGCCAAGGACCCTTGCATTTGATACTTATGATCTTCCGGTGAGCCTTCCGATCATCGGCCAGTTCAGGGGCCGGGCGGCGGGCGAAACCGACGAGCTCTACCTCCATGAGCTTTGGCAATTGGGTTATGGCGGCGCAGCGACGAGCCATGAGGCCCGGATTGCCGCAATGGCCGACTTCAACTTCCGCCTGGTGGAAGTGGTCATGATGCTGATGCTGCCGCTCCTCGCAGTGGCTCTTGCAGTGCCGCCCAAGCGAAGCTCGTCGAGCCTTGGGATCTTCGTTTCGATCCTGATCGTCGTCGCCTATCACAAGGTAAACCAATATGCGGCGGCCGCAGCCACTCGCGGACGGCTCGATCCGACGCTTGGACTTTGGGTGCCCTTCGTCCTTTTGTGCGTCATGATCCTCTGGATGTACCATGTCCTTGCCGATCGTCCGGGCGGGCAGCCGATCGGCGCGCTCGAACGCTTCTTCGCGCTTGTTGCACGCTGGGTGCGCGGCCTGCTTCCGAAGTCACGTGAAGCATGATCAATTTCAGTTTCTTCCCGTCGCGCAGGCTCGCGCTCTACATGGTGAGGCTGTTCCTGACGCGCAGCCTTGCAGTCCTCGTCGCGCTCGTCCTCATCCTGATGACGCTCGATCTTCTGGGCGAATCCGGCAAGATCCTGGCGGTCCCGGGCAACAGCGATGCGGACCTTTGGCAATATGTGGTCCTGCGTCTGCCGGTACTGATCTCGCGCTTCCTTCCTTTCTCGGTGCTGCTTGGAACGTTGATCGCCTTTGTCGGCCTCAATCAGAACAGCGAGGTGGTCGCGATGAAGGCTGCAGGTCTTTCCGCGCACCAGATCCTCGCCCCCTTGATTGTCGCAAGCATCGGGATTGCTGGACTATTGTTCACGTTCAACGAAGGCGTCGTCGTCAATTCGACGCGGCGGGTCACGGCGTGGAGCGACAATGACTACAAGCCCGTCCCGCCGGCGAGCGGCATCCTGGGCAATGTGTGGGTGCTCAACGGTGACGATCTCATCCGCGCGAGCACGGTTGGCGGCCGGCCCTTCGTTGCGCACGGAGTGACAATCTTCGATCGTTCAGGAGGGGTCCTTCAGCGCCAGATCGACGCGAAGCGTGCAACTCCGCGTCCGGGGACTGGCGACTGGCTGCTAGAGGACGTGCGGATCTACGACGCGAACATGAACGTGGTCCGGAGCGCCCCCCAAATGCCGGGGATGGAGGGCGTCACTCCGACCCAGCTGACGCTTGCGAAGGTCGATCCGACCGAGCTTGATTACTGGACGCTCCGGCAACGGATCGCCGAGCTCGAAGCGGCCGGACGTCCTGTCGACGAAGCGCGTGCGGGGCTCGCGCACAAGATTTCACAACCCCTCTCGATCCTCCTCGTGCCCTTGCTTGCAGCAGTCGCGGCGTTCGGCCTCGCGCGCTCAGGCCAGGTCCTGCTCCGCGCGGTCCTCGGAATGGCGCTCGGCTTTGCCTATTTCATGGTCGACAATTTCAGTCTCGCAATGGGCAATGCCGGGACCTACCCGCCGCTGATCGCCGCGTGGGCGCCCTTTTTCCTGTTCCTCCTGATCGGCGAGACCGTGCTCATCCGGACCGAGGAATGACCAGCCGCTAAGGTGTTCATTTACGGCCGATTTCCTACGCACGATTCAACCCACAATAAAGCTTGCATGAAGCCCTGTTTCGGAGTCGAACTGTTCGCAGGGCTACCGGGAGGTCGAGGGTGTACCCGAGCATTCATTTTTTCAAGCGGCAGGCGGCGCGGGAGAAGCTTGCCGCAATGCGTGCTCTGACGGAGACAGCAAGAGCGCGCCATCTGGCGCTCGCCGAAGACTATAGGCAGCGTGCCGAAGCGATGCAGACGGCGACGCAGGTCTGACCGAAGCGCCGCCACATCGAAGTGGTTGTGTCACCAGGACTTGTCGGCTCGTCGACATTATGACTCGGCTGGGCGTGAACGCCGCCCACGCAAGTGCGTCGGGCGTTGCATGGGACCGGCACTTCCGTAGATTTTCCAACCGGAGGGAAGGCCGGTTTCCTATGAACGCATCGAAGTTCATCGCTGCGCTCATCCTGCTGCCGCTTGCGGGCGCAGCGGACGCCAAGAGCTTCGCATGGTGCCAGGTGAGCGGCGACAAGTACGAGACCTATCTCAGCGACATCGTGGAAATCGACGATGGCCCGGATGCCTTCCGGGCCTTCAAGAGCGGTGCCTTCGGCAACGGCTTTCGCCAATATGTCGAGACATCACTAGGTGCCCATGCTTCCGCGCTTGATTGCAACAAGCAGGAATCCCGCTTCTTCGCTGAGGACTATATCGGCGTCCTGATCAGCGGGAACCCGGGCTACAAGTTCGTGAAGACGGGCTGGCACACAGCCCGAACTGCTGCGGCGCCGGACCATCTGCCACGGCGCGGCGGGGGCCAAGCCCGCGACAACGCGCTGGGGTATCGAAGATAGCGCCCAAAAAGGAGGGCCGCCCTTTGAAGGGCGGCCCAGTTTTGCTCAATTGATCGGGAGAAAGTTCAGCGCTGCTGCGAGCGGTGAGTCCGGCTTTCGCCTTGATGAGATCGCTCATTTTCCTTGTGCTTGGGATCACTCGTCTGCTGTGACTGCTGGGACTGGCCCTGGCGGCCGATGTCGCCCTGATGGCGACTGCTGTTCTTGCGGTCCTTCATCATTACCTCCTCAAACTCGCGTGCTTGCTCGAGCACACTGGTGAGAAACGGTTTCGCAGATGCGCTGTTTCTTCTTTGGGGCCGCACGCCCCTCGGAAGCGACAAGTCGAGCGCTGCGGGAGCCCCAGCCGTCAGCAATTGATCCCTTTCCACTTGGAACGTAGCGCCGACTGGAAGGGTTCGGAGCGAAGAGTAAGTCCTGAACGGGCGCTTCAATGGGCAGCAGGAGCGAATTGAACCACGGGCCGGCGCCCTCGCCTGCGGACGCCAGGCGGGCGCCTGCGACCGAGATCCTCCCGAAGCAAAAGGCCGTGAAAGCCGAGCCGATCCCGCTTCGCCCAGGGCTTACCGTTGCGCAGGGACTTCAGGCCATCGCCTCCTCGTGCCTTACCCATTTCCGGGAGAACCAGGCGTTGATCCTCGAGGCAAAGGATGCCGAGGCGCTCCATCAGGCACGCGTTGCCATGCGGCGGCTAAGATCGGCGTTCGCCCTGTTCAGACCCGTGATCAAGGACGAGGAAACTCGCCGGCTGAAAGAGGAGCTACGATGGCTCCTCGCTGAATTCGGAGACGCTCGAAACCTCGACGTCTATCTCGAACGCAATCTGTCTGAAGAGCAGCGCCGGTTCGCGAACGAACGGCGGACTGATGCCTACGACCGGGTCGGAGCAGCGCTTGGCTCGATAAGGGCGCGCCAGCTTCTTCTCGACGTACTGAAGTGGCTCGAAAGAGGCGCGTGGCGGGACCATCCGGAAGCGGAGAAGAGGCTCGGGCCCTTCCTTCGGCCGCGAATCGACCAGCTATGGAAAAAGGTCTCCCATTCCCGCGCCGTCCGGCGAATGAATGACCACCGCCGGCATCGTCTCAGGATCGGGGTCAAGAAGCTGCGTTATGCCCTCGAGTTTGCAGACGGTCTTCATCCCGGGAACCGGCGACGGAAGGCAAAGTTTGGAAGAGCGGTAAGGGACGTCCAGCAGTCGCTCGGCCGGCTACACGACGATGTGACTGCCGCCTCGATGATGGCGCTCAATTCCTGGCTCTCGACAGAGCCGACATCGCGGACGAAACGGACGCGTCTTGCCCATCATGCGGATCAGGCGATTGCCCGGCTTCGAAGGATTGGTCCCTACTGGCACCATGCGCGCGCGGCGGCGTGATCACGAAATTGCCTCCGACATCAACCGAGCGGCGTCGTCTGGACCGTGCGTGCGACCAAGGACGCGCCAGCACGCAAAGTCGAGAGCGACCGAAACAAGCGGGCGCAAGCTTTCAGGAAGCCCTTCGCAAAGAAGCTGAGATGCCCTCCTGAACGTCGGCGCCATGCGCATCTCGACGGCTTCGCGCGTCGGCTCGTGAATTTCCGCGTCGCGCAGCACTGACGAGGTCAGCTCCTCGTTGCGCGCATACCAGGAATAAAGTTCGCTCAAGCCATGCCGGAGCCGCTCCCTGCCCGCGGCGATTGCCGCCCATTTTTCGACGTCCGGGAGAGAATCCCGTTCGAGAGCAAGCCCCGAACAGGCGTCGATGAGCTGTCGCTCATCCGGGAAGTGCGCGTAATAAGTGTGGCGCTGGACTCCGGCACGCTCGGCGATCTGCGCGACCGAGGTGCGTGCCGGTCCAAGGGACCGGTGCAGCTCCACGGCAGCTTCAGCGATCCTGCGCCGCGTCTCAGCCTTGGCGCCGGCGCGCCGGCCCAGCCGGTAGGGACGCTTTTTGCCCGCATCACCTCGCGCATCGGAAATTGACATTCTGCAACTTTAATTGCACATTTGTGTGCAGTCAATTTAACTCAGGGAGGATTGGATGAGTGCTCAAGTGACCGAGCTTGCCGACGGCATCTACCGTCTTTCCGTCTTCGTTCCGGAGATCGGCCCGCCGTCCGGCTTCACGTTCAACAGCTTCCTCATTCTCGACGATGAACCCCTGCTGTTTCACGCCGGCCAGCGCGGCATGTTCCCGCTGTTCCTCGAGGCCGTTCGCTCGCTGATGAAGGTGGAGGACCTGCGTTGGCTGAGTTTCGGTCATGTCGAAGCGGACGAATGCGGCGCAATGAACCTTTGGCTCGCCGCCGCTCCCCAGGCGAGCGTGGTGCATGGCAAGACGGCTTGCGACATTTCGCTTCGCGATCTCGCCGACCGAAGCCCCCGGACCGTGGCCGATGGAGAATTGATCACGTCCGCGAGGCGACGGATCCGCTACATCGACACGCCTCATGTCCCTCACGCGTGGGAATCCGGCCTCATCTTCGAAGAGACCAGCGGCATTCTCTTCTGCGGCGATCTGTTCACCCAGTTCGGCTCGGAGGCGACAACCCGCGACGATATCGTTCCTGGAGCAATCGCCACGGAAGACGCATTCCATTCAAGCACCGTTGGCATCTCGACCGGTCCAACCATCCGCCGGCTCGCCAACTTGAAACCTAGCGCTCTTGCCTTGATGCACGGTCCGACATTCTTCGGCGACGGAGGAGAAGCACTCGAGCGCCTCGCTGATTATTACACAGGGCTCCTTCAGGCCGCCTAGGTCGACAGCTTTTGGGCCAGTGCCCTTGCCGGCTAGTCCCGGCGCGCGATGCCCAAATGCGTGTTCCAAAGCTCGCCC
>DATMHD010000169.1:0-4026 GCA_035555075.1 Sphingomicrobium sp.
CAGTGAGATCCAATGCCCATGAACCAGCTTAACGCCTCTGCTCACGCAATAGTCGGGGCAATCGCGCTGATCGTTTGCTGGATGTCGGTCTTTTGGATTGCGAGCCGTCCCCCCAGATCGTTACGAAAGCAACCGCGACACCCTCGCTGAGGTGCTACTTCGCAGCGCATTTTGATGACCGCGACGGGCAAATTCTGACGCTGCTCTAATGGCGGTCGGAATCGGACATCGGCAGATCGCTGCATCAAGCTGCTTTTAATGCCGCCAGCCTCTCCATTCGCGTGAGTTGCATTGCCGGCCGCGCCTCAATTCTCGCCAGGAACTGGGTCAAGTTCGGAGCCTCGACGACGAGCTCTTCCCATTCCGGAGCGCGGGCGAACAGCTCCAGCTGGGGTCCCACGAGAAGGTCTGCCAGGGTCAACTGGTCCCCGGCGAACCATGGCTTGTCACCAAGTAGCCTGGCGAGGACGCCGAAAACGGTCTTCGCCCGCGGCATCGCTTCGGCAATTGCGCCCAGATCAGGCTCAAGGTCCATCAGCATCGGACCGATGACCCGCTGGAACACGATGATGTTTGAGCAGCCCTGAAACAGGTACCAGTCATTGATGTTCATGACCTGGTCCATGCGTGCCGCCGCGTGCGCATCGGCAGGGGTCAAGGCGGGTTCAGGGAGAACACGATCAAGGTAACGAAGGATTGCCTGCGTCTCGTAAAGCTGGAAGCCGCCGTGATCCAGGACAGGCATCCGACCAAAGGGATGGCGTTGAAGGTGCACGGGATCCCGCAGCGTACCGGGCGTCAAGGGCACGAGCGTCCAGGACGCGCCCTTCTCCTCCAGCGTTGCCATGACGGACCGGGCAAAGGGACTGCCGGGAATGCTGTGAACGATGAAGGCGCTCATGCAAGATCTCCTCTATCGGCAAATTCGACGAAGTTCTGGAGCCTGCTTGGCCAGCCGCCAGCGAGCTGAGCAGCGACCCGTTCGGCACTCGGTCCAAACCGCTCGAGATGGCGGTGCTCGAGGGTGACGCGAGTGCCGGTCCCCTCCGGTACGAAGGTGATCAGCACCTCGGTCTCGAAACCGGGATCGTAGGTGAAGCTCGCATCAAGTTGCCAGGCCAGCAGCAACCGGTGCGGCGGCTCCCAGTCGATGACCTTGCCCCAGTCACACTGCGTGCCGGCTTCATCCGCCTCGTACCAGCGGCCGCCAGCGCGCGGCTCCATCACAACGGTAGAGTGGGGATTTTTCCCGATCGTCTTTCCCCGGGGCCACCAGTCTCCCATGCGGCTGGAGAAGGCCTCGAAGGTTCGATCCGGCGGTAGCTTCACGAATACGCTCTGGACGATCGGGGCAATGCTCATTGGTCCTCCTCGGGCAGCTGGTCTGCGAAATCCTTGAAATCGCCGAGCGCCGTCGCCCAGTACTGGTCGAGCCAGTCGCGAAGTGCAGCGAGGCCGCGCGGGTCGATGCGATAGATACGGCGGGTGCCTTCTGCGCGCTCGGTCACCAATCCCGCCTCCTTGAGCACCTTGAGGTGCTGCGAAACGGCCGGTCGCGAAACCGGCAGACCGGCGGCGATCTTGCCCACTGCAGCTGCTCGTTCGGCAACGCGTTCGAAGATGAGACGGCGGGTGGGATCTGCGAGTGCATCGATCGCGCGAGCAACTTGGTTATCCATAACTTACCGTAAGTGAATACTTACCGAACCGTCAAGTGGCTTTTTGTGCGAATGAGATCGGCGGAAAAAAGGGGGGGACACCTGACGCAGAAACTCGATTGAGCTTCTCATTGAATTGAAACTTCCGTAAGTTTTTCGTTCACCGGCAGGGGGCAGGCCGTCAACGAAGCCGAACCAGTCAGCAAGCAAGACCATCGGGTCTCGCGCCCGGTGTTCATCAGCTATGCAAGCGTGGACCGCAAACAGGCGCTGTCGGTCTGCAAGGCGATCGAGAGCCGCGGCACGCCCTGCTGGGTATCCGCGCGCGACGTTGCTCCGGGCGAAAATTACCAGGAAGCGATCGTCCATTCGATCCGTAACGCCGGGGCGATGGTCCTCGTCTTCTCCGAAGCCGCCAACAACAGTGACGAGATCAAGAAGGAGCTCTCGCTAGCCAGCCGTTACCGCGTGCCCGTCCTCGCGCTTCGGATCGAGGACGTAGAGCCGAGCGATGCCTTTGCCTACGAGCTTTCGACACGCCAGTGGATCGACGCCTTCGCAGGCTGGGACCGATCGATCGATGCGCTTGTCAGCCGCATCGGACAGATCTCAGGTGCAGAGTCGATCGGGAAAAGGGCCGTGGGGCCCGCTGTCCGCCAGACCTCTTTCCCCCGGGGTCGAGTGGCGATTGCGGCCGTTGCGGGCCTCCTTTTCGTGGTTGCCGCGGGGGTCTCGTGGTGGTTGCTTCGACCCTCGCCCGCGGCGGCCCACAGCATGACGGTCCGTCTCGCCGGCTTCCAGATCCTCTCCGCCGACCTGCCTCCCGCCATTCGTGACACCGTCGACGCGGAGATTGCGGCGGCGTTCAACGCCGACGGCGTCGTCGGTGTCTCGACGGCGTCGGCTCCCGCGCCGGGCACGGCGCCTGCCTATGCGTTGGGGGGAACAATCCGGCGTGACGGACAGGCGATCCGGGTCATCACCCGATTGACGAACGAGCGCTCCGGCGAGACCCTGTGGACCAACAATTTCAACTATGCAGGCGACGAGGTCTCAAAGGTTCCGCGGCACATCGCGGTTGATGCCGGGAATGTGGTTCGCTGCGGGCTCTTCGGGGCTTCCACCTATCGTAAGCCGCTCCCTGATCCGGTCCTCAGAGACTACCTGCAATTTTGCGAAGGGCATTGGGATCCCTACCTGAAGGAGGGCCGCAAGGCGCTCGTTCCCGCGCAGCGCGTCGTCGCCGCGGCTCCTGACTTCTCCTGGGGCTGGGCGGGGGTCGCCAGCGCCTACTGGAAGGTCGCCCAAGGTACGGATGATAAGCGGCTCGCCGAGGAGGCGCGCGAGAGCGGCCGCCAAGCCGCCGACCGCGCCGTCGCCATCGACGACAAGAACAGCGAGGCATTGTGGATCAAATCCCTGCTGGTCGACGAGCGGGATTGGACCGCTCGCGAAGACCTGTTGAAACGCGCCGTCGCGGCACGGCGTCTCGACTGCGGGTGTGAGCATCACCAATATGGCGCGATGCTGCTAAAGGTTGGCCGGGTCGGCGCCTCGGTGGAGCAATTGCGCCAGGCCGACGACATGCTCGCTCTTTATGTCTACACGCCTCTTAGTCTTGCTTCCGCCCTGGTTGCCGCGGGCAAGCCCGAGGAGGCCAAGCGCTATTTCGATGCGGCCATCTCGCTTGCTCCGGATTCGGACTTCGCCGACGGGATTGCGGTCTCCAGGGCAATTAAGACCAGCGACAGCAGGTCTGTTCGCGATCCCAAATTGCCGATACCCGCGAAGCTTCGCGCGGCGCTCCTTCAGGGATATCGCGCCCTCGCGTCGCAAAATGCCTCGGATAAGGCACAAGCAGTTCAGGCCATTCTTGCGCTACCCGAAGACCAGCAGAACGATGCAACCGCAAGCCTGCTTGCGGATCTCGGCGCAACCCATGCGGCGTTCCAGATTGCGAGCCGGTTGGCGACGAGGGATTCTCCCGCCCCATCAATATTCTGGTATCCGAGCATGCGCGGAGCCCTGAGCGATCCGGGCTTCCCGGCGGTAGCGGCACAACTTGGCCTCATGAGATATTGGAAAACAACTCACGCGAAGCCCGATGTCTGCGCTGAAAAGGCACCGCCGCCCTTCTGCGGGATGATCTAATACGGGCCCGTCGAGCAGTTGCCGTTTCCGGCGTCCCTCCAGTCGGCGATCAGCTGGGCGGATAAGAAAAAGTCCCGACGCGAAGACGTGACTGTCGCGATTTATCGCATCGGCCAGAGCGCCTCGACCATGTCGTTGACGTAGTTCCGGAGCGCTTTGCTGGTCTCGGGGGAGAGCTCGACGAACACACGCCTGGCATCACGCGGATCGGCTTTTC
>DATMHD010000170.1:0-2634 GCA_035555075.1 Sphingomicrobium sp.
GATCACGCGCGAGGCGCCGAATTATCCGACGCGGTAGCTCATGACGCCCGCGGCACGCCTCCAGGCCGCAATCGAAATTCTCGACGAGGTCATCGTCTCTGCAAGCGAGGATGGACCTCCCGCTGACGCAATCGTCACGCGCTACTTCAAGCATCGTCGTTACGCCGGCTCGAAGGACCGAAGGGCGGTGCGCGAACTCGTGTTCAGGATGATCCGCCGCTCGGCAGAGCGACCGACGAGCGGACGAGCCGCAGCGCTGGGGCTGCTGCAGGATGCGCCCGAACTTGCCGGGCATTTCGGGATTGAACGGGGACCTCGACCGATCGAGGAAGGCGAGGAGGCCGCTCTTCAAGGAGCAGTCCCTTCCTGGCTCCGCCAGGAGCTCTCGCCCCTGGTCGGCGAAGAGGAATGGCCGGCGCTTCTTGAACGGGCACCGCTCGACCTTCGTGTCAACATTTCACGAGCATCGCGCAACGAGATGCTGGCCGAGTTCCCGGGTTCGCAAGCCACCCCGATCAGCCCGTGGGGAATCCGTCTGCCACCGGACAGCCGCATCGACGATCACCCGGCCTTCGCCGCCGGGCTCGTTGAAGTCCAGGACGAAGGCAGTCAGCTCGTGGCGCTCGCCTCCGTGCCCCGTGATGGCGATCGTATCCTTGACCTTTGCGCGGGAGCGGGGGGAAAGTCCCTTGCGCTTGCCGCAGTGGCTCCCGGGAGCTTCATTCTCGCGACGGACAGCAATCGTTCGCGGCTATTGAAGCTTGGGCCCAGGGCCGAGCGCGCCGGCGCAAGGATCGAGACGCTGCTCCTTGATCCTCCTCGAGAGCTGGACCAGCTCGCCGGTTGGCGTCAGGCGAGCGACCTCGTTCTTGTCGATGCTCCTTGTTCGGGAAGCGGGACCTGGCGCCGCAATCCCGAGGGCCGGTGGAGGCTCAATCCAGAACGGCTTTCACGGCTCGTCGGAATGCAGCAGCGGCTTCTCGGGATCGCGGCGGAACTGGTGAGGCCCGGCGGCGAGCTCGTTTATGCCGTCTGCTCCTTGTTGTCCCGGGAAGGGGCACAGCAGATTGGCGACTTCCTCGAGCACCGTTCATCGTGGATTAGTGAGGAGACGCTCATTGACGCCGGGCGTCCCGATGGCGCCGGCCGGCTGTTGACGCCCGGGCACGACCGGACCGACGGCTTTTTCGTCGCACGGCTTCGTCGTCCGTGCTAATCGGCGGCGATTGGTGGAGAGATTGATGCAGTCCTTGTCCCGCTTCTTGTTGATCGGTCTTGCTGGAATGGGACTTGCCGCGCCGGTGGCGGGCCAGCGCTCTGACGATCAGCTTTCGCCAAAGTCCATCGAGTTCCAGCATCAGGCGAGGGGGCTGATCGCCGCCGGCAAGCTCGAGAGCGCAGAGGACCTCCTCGAGACTGCCCTTGCCGTAGATCCGCGCAATCGTGGAGCGTTCGTCGACATCGCCAGGGTCGCGGAAAAGCAGCATCTGTTCGGCAAGGCGATCCGGATGACCAACAAGGCGCTTCTGTTAGAGCCCAATGACCCGGACGCGATTGCAGTCCAGGGCGAGGCCATGGTCGAGATGGGCGCAACCGCCCGCGCCCAGGCCAATCTTCAGAAGCTTCAGACGATCTGCGGCGCGAAGCCATGCCCGCAAGTTGCGCAGCTCTCTGCAGCAATCACGCGTGGCCCGACCGTCGCTGCGGCCAAGGTGCCGGAAACGCCCAAGTCGAACTAGACGCTAAGCGCCCGCGCTAGGGAGATCCAATCAGCGATTTCGAGGGTCTCGGCGCGTCGCTGCGTGTCGATCCCCAATGCCTCGGCAGCTTCGAGTGCGGCGGGCATCTTCTTGAGGATGGACCGCAGCATCTTGCGCCGCTGGCCGAACGCAGCCTCGGTCAGTTTCTGAAGGATGCGAGGCTGGACGCCCTCTGGCTCCTCGGCAGGCACGATATGCACGACCGCCGATGTGACCTTGGGAGGGGGGACGAACGCGGACCGGTTGACGTTCATCACGATCCGGGGGCGCGATCGCCACTGCGCCGCGACCGACAGTCGGCCGTAGGCATCGCTTCCGGGCTGCGCGACAAGACGCTCGGCGACTTCCTTCTGGAACATCAGGGTCAGCGAACACCACCACGGGGGCCAATCAGCTTCGAGCCACTTGAGAAGGAGCGCGGTACCGACATTGTAGGGGAGGTTGGCGACGACGTGCGCGTCCCTCCCGACGCTGGCTGGCTCGTCGATCTTGAGGGCATCGCCTTCAATGACATCCAGCCTTTCGCCAAACTCCTCCTGAAGCTCGGCGAGGGCAGGGATGCAGCGGCGGTCCCGCTCGACCGCGACCACGCTTGCCCCCGCCTCGAGAAGTGCACGCGAGAGCCCGCCTGGCCCGGGCCCGACTTCATACACCCGCTCGCCCTCGAGCCTGCCCGGGACCGCAGCAATGCGCGCGAGGAGCTGGCGGTCGAGAATGAAGTTCTGCCCCAGGGCCTTGCTTGCACTCAGCCCGTGGCGACCAATGATCTCGCGGAGCGGTTCAGCGGGTTTGGTCAAACTGTTTCGGTACGCTGAAGGGCATTTTCGGCTGCCATCCGGATCGCGGCTGCCATGGGCCGAGGGTCGGCTCGGTC
>DATMHD010000171.1:0-4636 GCA_035555075.1 Sphingomicrobium sp.
TGTCCATGCTCGGGGAGCGCTTCCCTTCGACGCAATTCGTTGCAACGGGTGTCCTTGGACCTCAGTCCAACGCACACGGACCCAACGAATTCCTTCACCTGCCGACGGCCAAGCGGATCACCGTTGCGCTCGCGCACCTCCTTCACGAATGTCAGTGAGAATGAAGATGAAGCTCCTTTACCAGACGCATTCGCCGTACGCCCGGAAGGTGTTGGTCTTCGCCCATGAGGCGGGCCTCGCCGATCGCATTGAAGTCGAGCATCATGAGACCAGCCCGACGAACAGGAACGATGCCGTCTTCGCTGAAAACCCCCTGGGGAAAGTCCCTGTCCTCATCCGGCCGGGCGAAACGCCGATCTTCGATTCCGACGTGATCTGCGCCTATCTCGACACGCTGAACGAGGGTCGAAAACTGATCCCCGGGAGTGGGGAAGCGCGGTGGCATGCACTCGAGGTCCAGGCAGTGGCACAGGGGTTGTGCGACGCTGGCATTGCAGTTCGGTGGGAAACCGTTCGGCGGCCCGCAGCGCTCCGCTACGAGCCACTCGCCCTTGGCTATTCAGAGAAACTCCTTGCAGGATATGACTGGCTCGAACGTAATCTCGATACGGACGCAGAGCTGCACGTTGGTCATATCGCGATTGCGACTGCGCTCAGCTGGCTTGAATTCCGTGAGCTTCCGAATTTTCGCGATCGGAGGCCGCGACTGAGCGCATGGATCGATGCTTTCGAAAAACGGGCTTCGATGCGTGCGACACCGCTCGCGGGAGAAACTTGCGACTGATGTCGAAGGCCCCCTCGCGAGGGCCCGTCCGCGCTGCCCCGGGACTTTCATGCAAGCGCCTTCTCGAACCATCGATGGGCGTAAGGATCATCGTTGAAGGGCTCCACTTCACGATATCCTGACTTGCGGTAGAGACTCTGCGCCTCCGTCAAGACCGAATTGGTTTCGAGGCAGACGAGATTGTAGCCAAGCGCTATGGCCTTTTCCTCGAGCGCATCGAGAAGGCGTTGTCCGAGCCCCAGCCCCCGACATGATCTCGCGATCCACATGCGCTTCAGATAGGCGCGGTCATCGCCGATCGGTTTAAGGGCGCCGCAGCCGACCGCCGCACCCCGCAGACGAACGATAAGAAAGCTGCCGCGGGGAGGAGTGAACTCACCAAGTTGCGGCGCCGAGCCATAATCCGGGTCAAAGCCGCCCTCGAACCGATGCCCAAGTTCGGTGTAATAAAGATCGAGGCATTGCCTTGCCTCCGGGTGCCACGGGCTTTCCTCGTCGATCCGTGCGCTGGCCGCGAGGAGCAGTCGTTCGACTTCGCAGGTTGCATCGGCGAGCCGCCTGCGCTGCTTCGAGCTCAACGGTTCGATGATCGATCCTGCGAGCTCATTCGACAGACGGTTGAGCTCATCGAGTTCCTCGAGCCCTGCTTTCGTGAGTTCGGCGGTCCGTGAGCGCCTGTCGGAGGCCCCTGCGCGGGTTCGTACCAGCCCTTGCGCTTCGAGCGATCGCAGCAGGCGACTGAGATAGCCGGAGTCGAGCTGCAGCCTTTCGCGAAGCGCGTGAACACGTGCACCGTCCGTTCCAATTTCGAAAATAAGACGGGATTGAGCGAGCGGGCGATCCCGTCCGAGGTAATCGTCCTCGAGCGCACCGATGGTCTGCGTCACGATGCGGTTGAAGCTTCGCAGCTGTTCCAGCAGCGGGTCGGGCATATATCTGACTTTAGTCAGCTATTCTGACTGCGCAACGGGAAGGCGGACGTTTCAGGCGATGCCGAAACATTGCCTCGCCTCCGTTCGCTAGGGAGTGCAGAGTCAAATCGCTCGCATGCTCGATTGCATCGACGTGCCTCAGATGGAGCTTTGAATGACCGGTTCGAAGCGCGAGTTTGCACCCAATATCGCTTCGATCGCCGCGTTGGTCGGCGAGCCGGCACGGGCAGCAATGCTCTGGTCGCTGATGGGCGGCGAGACGCGGCCCGCCGGCGAGCTCGCGCGGATAGCGGGCCTATCGCCCCCGGCCGCGAGCGCGCATCTCTCGCAGCTGGTCCAGGGCGGTCTCCTCGAAGTCGATGCGCGGGGCCGCAATCGCTTCTTCAGACTGGCGGGCGCCGAGGTCGCAATGGTGATCGAGAGCCTCGCCAGCTTGTCCACGATTGCAACCTACAATGCGCGGTTCGCGTCGCCGGTCCCGCAGTCACTCCGACGTGCGCGGCGCTGCTGGGGCCACCTTGCGGGCGAGCTTGGCGTGGAGCTTCACGACGCCTTGTCGCGCGCCGGCTGGTTCGTCGCTGAAGGCAGGGATTATGTCCTCGCGCAAGCTGGGCGTTCCGGCCTTGCGAAGCTCGGCATTGACCTTGCTCAAGTCAAAGCCGGGCGCCGCGGGCTGCTCTATCCTTGCCTCGATTGGTCGGAGCGGCGCCCACATCTGGGCGGGCCGCTCGCACGCAGGCTCGCCGAGACGTTGCTCGAGGATGGATGGTTCACGACAACGAGAGGAAGCCGCGCGCTCAACGTGACACCCAGGGGAATTCACCGCATCGCTGATATCTGTCGCAACTCCACGACCATATCCTCCTGCGCAGAGACGCGATCGACCGGTCGGGTGGCACTGGTGCTTTAGGAGATGGCGACGGGCAGGCGAGGAAGGGTGGCGCCGTTCCGGCTTTCGAGAGGTCTCAACGCCTGATCAGTAAATCATGCCTGGTAAGGATCGTGCCTATCTCACGCCCATGTTCGAGCTCCGCCCTGTAGAGCCAGCGATAATGGTCATTGGACCAGAAGTTCATCACTTCCCTGGCGCGGAGCTCGCCGAGATATTGTCGGTCTGCTCGATCCTCGAGGTAGATCACGATGAGATGGACGTAGTTCCCCTCTTCGTCGCTTGATCCATCCAGGCCTCCGACCGGAATCTCTGGAAACAGGATCCGGAGCTCCCGGATCGCATCCCGGACGTTCGCTTGATGGGCAGCGACGAACCAGTGCGCCTGTTCATGGAGGAACGTCGAGAGAAGCAATTCCGGATCTTTGCGATGCCGGGTGTGGACGGTCAGCACCGGATGGCTGTGAGGTACACTTTGCTCGTCGATCACCACCTTGTCGGTGAAAAGATAATCCCTGAGATCGTAAGCGGAGGTGAGCCGCACGAGCAGGTCTCTGGTCTCGCGCTCGGCTTGGCTTCCGTGCTTCAGTTCAATGGAGAAGGGGGCGGGCGGCGCCGACGCCAGAGATAGAGCTGCCAAAGCAGTGAAGATCGGCATGACGCTCCGGAAATTGGCGGAATCCCCTGTCGAGGGATGTCAATAAATGAAGGTCAGGAGGATTTCCGAGAAAAGAGACTGCGCTCACGCGTGACGGAGGTTCCCGTTCTCGTCCGCACCTGGCGTTCCCGAGCGCTGTCGCCTGAATGGTCCCCAGAGGTAGTCCGCGGCTGTACGAACCTCCGGCTGATCAACAAGACCAGTCCTTGGCCATTCGTCGGCCAACGGGAAATAGGCAGTGCCGAACAGCTGGTCCCAGATCGATGTGCCGGCTCCGAAATTCTTGTCGTAATGATGCGGCTCAACCGAATGATGGATGCGGTGGAACCGGTTGTCGGCGACGATGCGCCGCACGAATGGTCCCAGATGAATGCTGTTGGGCGAGTGCAGGTAATAGCCTTGCAGCTTCAGCAGCAACTCGACGACGAACACGCTTTCGAGCCCGTCGATACCGACGAGGTACGCAGCCGGCAGGCTGATGAACGCGATCCGGAAGAATTGCTCGGTCCAGTGGAAGTAGGAGTTGATCCCGCTCAGCTCCTCGATCGAATGATGGATCGCGTGAAACTGCCAGAGCCATTTGTGCTGCGCGCGGTGCAGCCAGTAGCCGAAGAAGTCGTAGAGGATCATGCCGAGGAGGGGTGCGACGAGGTACATTGACCAGTGCACCCATCGGCTTTCGAGCAGACTGTTGAGCGGAATGACGAACAACGGCCGCGGATGGATGAACTGCCCGAGGATGTCGTAGATGGTGATCGCGATCGCCGTCCCGATTCCTGCGAACAGCCAGAATTTGAGCGAGCGGAGCTGGCTCGCGGTCGAGACCTTCTCCTTCGCGAATAGTCGCTCCACGCCCCACATGATGACCGCGATCGAAAAGGTGCTCTCCCAGGTCGTCAGGAGATTGGTCATCAATGACTGAGCTACCGACATAGGCTCCCCGAAACAGCTCGCGAGATCGCGCGACCGGGGAAGTCGAACTCAGGCGAGCTCGAGCCGAACTTGATCCCGCTCAAGCAAATGGACCTATGATCTTATGGTTGATCCTTGGTTAATGGGCGGCGGGACGCCCGGTGTCGCCGAAGGCGGCTGACCGGCCCCGGATTTCGCTGTCGCGACCCCGGTCTGCCAGCCACCGCCAAGGGCGCGGAACAGATCGACCTGGTCATTTGCAAGCCTCGCGTCGGCTTCCGCAAGATCAGCTTCGGCCTGCGCAAGCGTTCGCTCCGCATCCAGCACTGCAAGGCTGTCCGCGCGGCCTTCGCGAAGCTGCGCCCGTGTGATGCGCGCGGCCTGTTCCGCCTGGTCACGCGCAGATTCCAGCGACTGCCGGCGTGCGATCTCGTTGCCGTAGCGTGAAAGTGCGGTTTCAG
>DATMHD010000172.1:0-4187 GCA_035555075.1 Sphingomicrobium sp.
GCCCTCGAGGATGAGACCCATGGCGATGCCGGCGACCGGACGCTTCAGCGGAACGCCTGCGTCCATCAGTGCAAGGCTTCCGCCGCAGACCGTCGCCATCGACGAGGAGCCGTTTGACTCGGTGATGTCGGAGAGGACGCGGATCGTATAGGGGAACTCCTCGATGCTCGGGAGCATCGGGTGAATTGCCCGCCAGGCCAGTTTTCCGTGACCGACCTCGCGGCGTCCCGGCGCGCCGAAGCGGCCGACTTCACCGACCGAATAGGGCGGGAAGTTATAGTGCAGCATGAAGCGCTGGTAGGAGAGGCCCTCCAGCCCGTCGATCATCTGCTCGGCTTCCTTGGTCCCAAGCGTCGTGGTGACGATCGCCTGCGTCTCCCCGCGCGTGAAAAGCGCCGAGCCGTGAGTGCGCGGGAGGAAGCCGGTGCTGATCTCGATCGGACGGACAGTCTTCGTGTCGCGCCCGTCGATCCGGCGGCCTTCCTTGAGGATCGCGCCGCGAACGACATCGGCCTCGAGACTCTTCACGAGCTTCATCGCGACCAGCTGGTCCTGGGGATCCGCCTCGGCAAAAGCCTCTGCTGCCTTCTCGCGCGCAGCATTGAGCGCTGCCGAGCGATCCGACTTGCTCGTGAGGCGGTAAGCTGCCTCGACGTCCGCACCGATGAGATCCTTGAGCTGCGCCTTGATGGCGGCCTTGTCACCCTTCGATGCAAGCTCCCAGGGCTCCTTCGCAGCCTGCTCGGCAAGCCTGATGATCGCCTCGATCACGGGCTGCATCGACTTGTGCGCGAACATCACGGCGCCGAGCATCTCCTCTTCGGAGAGCTCCTTCGCCTCGGATTCGACCATCATCACGGCTTCCCGCGTTCCGGCGACGACGAGGTCGAGGCGGCCTTCGGCGATCTGGGCCTGGGTCGGGTTGAGGATATATTCGCCCTCGTTGCTGAATGCGACCCGCGCGGCACCGACGGGCCCCATGAAGGGCACGCCCGAAAGCGTCAGTGCAGCCGAGGCGGCAATCATCGCGAGGATATCGGGTTCGTTCTCGCCGTCGTAGCTGAGGACCTGCGCAATCACGAGGACTTCATTGTAGAAGCCGTCCGGGAAGAGCGGGCGGATCGGGCGGTCGATGAGACGGCTGGTCAGCGTCTCCTTTTCGGTCGCACCGCGCTCCCGCTTGAAGAAGCCGCCGGGAATGCGTCCGGCAGCGGAGAATTTCTCCTGGTAGTGAACGGTGAGCGGGAAGAAGTCCTGCCCCGGCTTCACTGACTTGGCGGCTGTGACAGCGCACAGCACCACGGTCTCGCCAAGGGTCGCGAGCACCGCGCCATCGGCCTGACGGGCAACACGGCCCGTTTCGAGCTTGAGGTTTTTTCCGCCCCACTCGATTTCAACTGTTTTCGTATTGAACATTTTCTTTCCTTTGACCCGCAGGCCGGATGCCGGCGGGGGCAGCTGATGGACGGACTTTCCGGTCCGTCAGCGGTTCGGGGCGCATGTTCTGCCCCACTGCGCCCCGCCGAATTGCGGGACTTGAGAGATAAGCGAAACGGCCCACGAGGGGCCGTTTTCAAAAAAATTACTTCCTGAGGCCGAGCTTCGCGATGAGGCCCGTGTAGCGCGTCTCATCCTTGCGACGCAGATAATCGAGCAACGAGCGACGCTTGTTGACGAGCATCAGAAGACCGCGGCGGGAATGGTTGTCCTTCGCATGGGTCTTGAAGTGCATCGTGAGATTGTTGATGCGCTCGGTCAGTATGGCGACCTGGACTTCCGGCGAACCGGTGTCGCCCTTGCCCTGTGCATGTTCCTTGATGAGCGCTTCCTTGCGCTCCGCTGTAATCGACATCGTTCCAACTCCTGTTCGTCTAAAGGTTGAAACCCCTGATGACCCGAAGGCCGTCGGCCGTGGCTTCCACGAGGGCAACCGGAGTTCCCTCCAGCGTTGCCATGCAAAGCCCCGGCTTTGCGGGGATACCGGCAAGCCGTTGTCCCTGACGGAGCATCTCGGCTTGACGGCTAGTGACGGGGAGGGCCGGGATGTCGTCCAGCGCCGCATCTAGCGGCAGTACCGTCCTCGTCAGTGCGCGCGCCTTAGCGGCTTCCTCCAGAAAGTCCAGCGAAATGGCTTGTTCAAGGGAGAAAGGGCCCGCCCGCGTACGTCTGAGATAGGAAACGTGGCCAAGCGTTCCAAGCCTCCGCGCGATGTCTCGGGTAAGGCTCCTGATGTAGGTCCCTTTGGAGACCCGCGCTGCAAGAGTGACCTCGTCCGTTCTTCCTTCAACCAGGGAGAGGTCGAAGACGGTGATGTTCCGGGGTTTCGGTTCGACGGTCTCGCCGTCCCGCGCCCGTGCGTAGGCTGGCCTTCCCTCGATCTTGAGGGCCGAAAAGGCCGGCGGCACCTGAACGATCTCGCCGGTGAACTCTGGAAGGATCGCATGGACTTCCTCGGGCGTCGGGCGAACCTCGCTGGTCCGGACGACCTTCCCTTCCTTGTCGAGCGTATCGGTCTCCTCGCCGAAGCGGATGGTGAATTCGTAGCATTTGGCGGCCTCGAGAGCGCGGCCGCAAAGCTTGGTTGCCTCACCAAGGGCGATCGGGAGGACTCCGCTTGCTAGCGGATCGAGGGTTCCGCCGTGACCGACCTTGGTCCTTGGTTCCCCCGCTTCACGAAGGATGCGTTTGACGGCGCTTACTGCGCTCGTTGATCCGAGCGCGACCGGTTTGTCGAGTACGATCCAGCCGTGCAGCATTTCAGCAGCGCCCGCCGCTCGCCGGAACGAAGTTCGAGATCCTGACTGCAGCAGCCTTTTGCGGCCAGCTTTCGAGCGCCGGCTGGTTGCCGGGCGGAAGCGTGCAGGTGCGTGCCGGCACCGCCTTGCCGTCAGCGCCGATGATCTGCGCCTTGAAGGTATAGCCATTTTTGCTGTTGTTGCTGATCGTCATCATGGTGCCGAACAGGGCACGAACGGAAATCTTGACCTCGCCGCCCCCCGGCGGGGTTGCCGGCTCGACCTTGCGGGCGTGGGAAGGTTCGCCGTGGTCGATGGTGAACAGCCATGTCTCCCCGGCAGCGACGGTCAGTGGCTCGGCCGCGGCCGGAACCGACAGCAACAGAAGTGCAAAAGCGGCAAGGTTCCTCATCATGTCCGCGGCAGTCCGAAGGTTAGCTGTGCAGCATCCCGTTCCTTCAGCCGTTCGAAGAAATGGCGGCGGCACAGCGCCACATAACGATCGTTCCCGCCGATCTCGGTTTGGGCACCGGCGGCCACCGCGTGACCCTGCGCATCGACCCTGAGGTTCATCGTCGCCTTCCGGCCGCAATCGCATACGGCCTTGAGCTCCACCAGCGCATCCGCAAGTGCAAGGAGCGCTGCGCTTCCTTCGAAGAGATTGGCCTGGAAGTCCGTCCGAAGACCATAGCACAGCACCGGGATCCCGAGCTCGTCGGTGACGCGGCAGAGCTGAAGCACATGATCGCGGGTCAGGAACTGCGCTTCATCGACCAGCACGCAATTGAGCTCGCGCTTCTTCAATTCCTCGCCAATGGCCTCGAAGAGGTCGACCTCGCTGGAATAGGTGTGCGCTGGCGCTGAAAGCGCGATCCTCGAGCCGATCTTTCCCTCGCCGGCGCGGTCGTCGTGCGCCGCCGTCCACAGCATGGTTTCCATGCCGCGCTCGCGATAGTTGAAGTCCGCCTGGAGCAGGGTCGTGGATTTCCCGGCGTTCATCGCTGCATAATAGAAATAGAGCTTGGCCATTCCTCACGGCTCTCCAGCTGTCAAAGCGGCCATTCGTCGCGAAGGATCGCGAACAGCACGGTATCCCTTACATGTCCTGTCCAGGTGATCCGGTCTGCGCGAAGGACACCTTCGCGCACGGCACCGAGCTTCTTCATCGCGGCCTGGCTCCGGCCGTTTCGCTGGTCGACGCGGAACTCGACCCTCCTGATGCCGGCACTGAAGGCACGGCGAAGCATCATGTCCTTGATGCGGCCGTTGAAGCCGGTGCCGCGGAACTTCGGACGGTAATAGGTCCCGCCGATTTCCAGTACCTGCCGATTGGGATCTATGCCCAGGTAGCTCGACATGCCTGCGAACTCCTCGCCTTCGAACAGCAGGAACGTCCTGTTCGCTGGATTGGAGACATAGCGGCCGATGCTCTCGTCAAAACCCCCTGCACCG
>DATMHD010000173.1:0-6589 GCA_035555075.1 Sphingomicrobium sp.
CGCACCCAGCCGGCGTCCATCAGCACGTCGAGCGCGCCCTTCGAGATCTGGACGCCGCGGATCGCCTCGATTTCCGCCCTCGACACGGGTTCGTGATAGGCGATGATCGCCAAAGTCTCCGTCGCTGCCCTCGAGAGCCGCCGTGGCTCCTCGCGCGTGCGACGCAGGAGATGGGCAAGATCAGGCGCCGTCTGGAAATGCCAGCGGCCTGCCCGTTCCACCAGCTCGACACCCCGTCCCTCGTAGCTTTCCCCGAGTTGTCGAAGAGCCGGCTCGATATCGGTCTCGCCGACATGTTCCGCGATCTCCTCGAGGCTGAGCGGCGTCGTCGACGCAAACAAGGTCGCCTCGATGGCCCTCACGAGCTCGTTGGTCACGCAGCCCTCTTCAGTCGAATGGGAGCGAAGGCCTCGTCCTGCGCAATATCGAGGCGGCCGCGCCGGGCCAGCTCCAGCGCGGCAAGGAAGCTCGATGCAAGGCAGGAGCGGCGAAACTGTGCGTCGGTGGTCGAAGGGAGGAAGCTTTCGAGGAAAGTCCAGTCGAGCGCCATCCCGATCATCCGCCCCACGCGTTCGATCGCTTCGTCGAGCGTCATGACGGCGCGCGCATGAACGACGTGCATTGCCGGGGCAGTCCGGGCACGCACCGCGCCATAGGCTGCAAAGAGATCGAAGTCCCGCACCTGCCAGGCCGCCTTGCGCACCAGCCGGAGGCCTTCGGGAGCGCCGCGAAGGAACACGTCGCGTCCGACGCGGTCGCGTCCGAGGAGGCGTGCGCCGGCTTCCCGCATCGCATCCAGTCGCTGCAGTCGCAGCTGCAGCCGAAGAGCAATCTCCTCGGGGCTCGGATCCTGCTCGGGGTCCTTTGGAAGAAGAAGGCAGGATTTCAGATAGGCAAGCCATGCTGCCATCACGAGATAATCGGCGGCGATTTCCAGCTTCAGCGCGCGCGCCTCGGCGAGATAGGCAAGATATTGCTCGACGAGTTGAAGGATCGAAATCTGCGCAAGATCGACCTTCTGAGCCCGGGCAAGGGTCAGGAGCAGGTCGAGTGGCCCCTCCCAGCCGTCAAGGTTGAGATTGAGCTCATCCGACTGGCGGACCGGCCGTTCCTCGAAATCCTCGTCCACGGCAGGATATTACCTATTAGTTGTGGCCCTGCGAAGGCACGGCCACATTCTGTTGTGGATAACTAACGTCGCCGACGAGGCTGCGCCGGAGGTGTCGCAGCCCGCGCCTCTCCGACGGCGTCGTAGATGAAGCGTTCCACATCGAGGCGCATCGAATGAAGCGCATCGGGATTGAGATAGACCATGTGGCCCGAGGGATAATAGCGGAACTCGAGGTTCCTCGCCTGGGCAGGTTCGAGCATCATGTGGTTGAGATCATATTCGGTGCCGAAGAACGGCGTCGCCATGTCGTACCAGCCGTTCAGCGACAGGACCTTCAGATAGGGATTCTGGCGCATCGCCGCCGCAAGATCGAGCGCCGTGTCGGGCGATTGCAGCGGGAACCGCGCTCCGGGCGCCTTGTGGTTCCAGTCCCATTTGAAGCCTTCTTCCTCGCTGGCACTCGCACGATAGGCCATGTTGGTCTGATAGTTGAGATCGCGCGCGAGATAGGTGTTGAGCGTTCCGATGAAGGCGCCACTGATCGCCGTGTCGGAAGCGTCATAATCAGGGCTTTCGCCCGCTGCATCGGGGTCGACACCGATATAGCGAGAGTCATAGCGACCAAGGGTCTCACGTTCGTTGCGCATCAGTTCCTTGCGAAAGCGCGAGAGATCGACACGAAGGTTGGCGCGCTCGATGAACTCGGGCGACAGGCCCGTTAGTGCACTCATCTGCTGGGCGACGGCATGGCGCTCTTCGGGACTGATCGTCTGCCCCTTTTCGAGGGCCGCAGCATAGGGACCCTGGGCAAACGCACGCGCTTCCGCTGCGGCCTGATCAACTGTCGCCGGCGGATTAGCCATCTTGTGATGGTACCAGGCGGTTGCCGCATAGCTTGGAAGATAGTTCAGATAGTCCCGATCAAGGCCGGGCTGGCGTCGGCCGTAATTCATGATCGAGGACAGAAGCACGACGCCGTTCAACGCCATGCCGCGCTCCTGGAGCTGGTATGCAAGGGCGCCCGAACGCGTCGTTCCATAGCTCTCGCCGAAGAGGAACTTGGGGCTGTCCCAGCGGTCGAACTTGGTCACGTAGCGGATGATCGCGCGGGCAAACGCATCGGCATCCTGATCAACACCGTAGAAGTCACTGCCCTTCGCGTCGCCGAGCGGGCGCGAATAGCCGGTCCCGGGTGCGTCGATGAAGACGAGGTCGGTCGAGCCAAGCAAGGTATCGGGATTGGCCCCGAAGCCGAACGGCGCCGGCCGGATGGTCTCAGGATTGCCGGTCTGGATGCGCATCGGCCCAAAGGACCCCATCCGCAGCCACAATGAAGCGGAACCCGGACCGCCATTGTAGAAGAACATGACGGGCCGTCTCCCGCCTGGCGCGCCGTCCGCAGTGAAGGCCGTATAGAAGATGCTCGCCTTGGGCTTGCCAGCGACGTCGCGGATCGTGAGCGTGCCCGCCGTTGCGGTATAGGGGATGCTTCGACCGCCGGCCAAGGCGCTATGGCGGGTCTGGACAGTCCGTTCATCGACCGGCGCATCGGCATAGCCTGACTTCGCCTGCTCGATCATCTGTTCGCTATGCATCGCATCAAGGCTCTTCGCCTTGTCGCCCGCAGGCGCCGCATTCTGGGCAAAGGCCGACGTGGAAAGGAGAAAAGCGGCGGCGGACGCAGCGAGCAGGAAGCGCATCAAGAACCTTCTCTTAAGATAAGGGAATGAGGTGGGCGGATCTTGGCGGCAATCGCCGTCAACGCGCATGACGGTCGACGAACGGCTCCTCTTCGTCGACGAACTGCACGTCAGGCAAGCGCGAGCAATTGGTCGCGTTTGGCAATTTCCTCAGCGAAATCAAGGCGGTCAAGATCGATTCGAATGGCGGCCATGGCCCGCGCGAGGCGGTCGTGCCCTTCGGTGCTCATGGCGGATACCGCCTTCGCGACCGCGACCATCTCGTCCATCTTTCCCGAGCAGTGCAATGCGACATCGCACCCTGCGGAGATCACCCCTGCCGCCCTCGTTCCGAAATCTCCCTTCAATGCCTCCATTCCGAGGTCATCGCTCATCAACCAGCCGTCGAATCCAATGCGTTCACGGATGATATCCCGGATGACGATCGACGACAGGCTTGCCGGCCTCTCCCCGTCCCAGACGGTGTAGACCACATGCGCAGTCATCCCCATCGGCGCGGAAGCCAGCCGCTCGAAAGGTTCCAGGTCGCTCTCGAGTTCGGCGGCTGACGCGCTCACCACGGGCAACTCCTTGTGGCTGTCGACCAGCGCGCGGCCATGGCCGGGCATGTGCTTGACGATGCCGACGACTCCTGCGGAAGCCATTCCATCCAGGACCGCGCGGCCGAGCGCCGCCACCTGCATAGGCTCGGAGCCCAGGGCCCGATCGCCGATGATGTCGCTTGCGCCTTCCTGGCGAACGTCGAGCAGTGGCAGCGCATTTACGTTGATGCCGGCCGAGCGAAGCATCAACGCCAGTGCCCTTGCATTGGCCCGGACGGCTTCGATCGCTGACGATGGCGCCAGCCGGTAAAGGGTCGCGAACTTCTCGGCGGCTGGAAACGCAGGCCATTCCGGCGGCCTCATCCGCGCCACCCTGCCGCCTTCCTGGTCGATGAGGATCGGCACATCGTCGCGCGCGCAAAGCGCACGCAGGCTGTCCGTCAACGAAAGCAGCTGGTCCTGGTTTTCGCAATTGCGCCTGAAGAGGATGAAACCGGCAGGCTCGGCATCCCGAAAGAAAGCGCGCTCGCCATCAGTGAGCGAAAATCCTTCGATGCCGTAGATCGCCGCCTGCATTATTGTGCAACGAAGCAATTCTCGCCGGCCGCCTTCAGCGTCTGGCATACCTGCCTGGCCTCGGCGGGCGAGGCTGCCCCGGCGCGCAACCGAATCCCTCCCGAAAAGGGGACCACCATCTTGCCGAGCGCGGCGACGCTCGGGAAGCGCGCCGACAGGGCGGTCCATGCCCGCTCGGCTTGCGCCTGGTTTGCGAAAGCGCCCAGCTGGACCACGCTTCCGGACCCACCAGTCGGAGGGGAGGAAGGCGTTTCGCTTGCCTGCGGCGCCTTGGCTTGCGCGGGAGCCTCGGGCTTGGGCTCGACCTTGGCCGGCTTCGCAACCGGAGTTTCCGGGAGCTTGTTGAGATCGAGCTGAGAATTCTTGTCTTCCCCGGCGCTCGTCTCGAACGCCGTCTCGCTCTCGCCGGTGATGTCGAGCCCGCCAGGATTTGGCGGCTTGATCTTATACGCGCCCGCCGGCGCCCTGATCAGCTCGGGCGGACCACTCACCGCTGAATCGCGGCGGCCGAGCCAGAAGAACGTCGCTGCCAGGACGAGACCCGCGAGGATCACGATGCTGAGAGCGACCAGCATCCGGCGCGCCGAGATCCCGCGCGGCTCGTCCTCGTCCTCGACGGGGGCGAGCCATGGCAGGGGCTCCTCGTAGGCGCGCTCATCGCTCATCGCTCGACTTTCGCCTTCCACGGCAAACCCACGACGGCGCAGCTGAAGCCGATCCGCTCCATGCGCTGGCAGAGGACCTCTGAATGCGCTTGCGAAGTCGTACCGACCTGGAACCGATAGAAGACGCGACCCTTCGAATTGCGGCTGGGACGAACCACGGCCGGCAAATGGGCAACCGCGGGGTAGGCCCGGACCATGAACCACCAACCAAGTTTTGCCTGGTGGGTCGTTCCGAAGGCGCCGATCTGGACGAGCCGTCCGGAAGCTCCAGGGAACACGCCCGGGTTCCACGGCCGGGGGACGACAAATTCAGGCGCTGTCACGACCGGCGCGACAACCGCTGGTGCTGGTGCCGGCTGCGTTTGCTCACTCACCGACTTGGCTGCGGAGCCTCCGCGGGGCGCAGGCTTCAACACATGCGGAGAGATGATCCGGACCTCGCGAACGATGACAGGTTTCACTTCAGGCGCTGGTGCAGGCCTAACTTCCGGCTGAGGCGCAATGGCGACCTGCTGCGGGCCAAGGCGCGGCGCGGGCAGGTGAACCGTCGTCGATGCCTGGCCGTGCGATGGAGCTTGCGGATAACCAGGGCTCGCGGTTCGAACGCCGATCCAGACGGCAGCTCCGATGACAAGGACCGCCCCTGCCCCCACCCACGGGAGCATAGCGCCGCGCCGTTTCGCCCGATGCGGCGACGGTTCGTCCGGAAGCCACGGCAGTCGGTCCGCGGCCGCCGCATCAACGCGGCTCATCAGCGCATCTCCTCGGTTGCAGCGACCCCCATGAGATCAAGGCCGCTCCTTATGATTTGCGCTATTCCGGACGCCAGTTCCAGACGTGCTCGCGAAAGTTGTGGATTATTCTCAAGGAGAAAGCGACGTTGCGGGTCATCGTTGCCGCGGTTCCAAAGCGAATGGAATTCTGCCGCCAGGTCATAGAGGTAAAAGGCAATGCGGTGCGGCTCATGAGCAAGCGCCGCACCTTCAAGAACCCGCGGATATTGGGCAGCACGCTTCACGAGCGCGAGTTCCTCGTCATCGAGAAGGGAAAGATCGGCCTCACCTGTCAAATCGAGACCCGCCTCGGCCGCCTTGCGCTTCAACGAGCTGATCCTCGCATGCGCGTACTGGACGTAGAATACCGGGTTGTCCTTTGAGGCTTCGACCACCTTGGTGAAATCAAAGTCGAGCGGGGCATCGGCCCGGCGCGTCAGCATCATGAAGCGGACGACGTCGCGTCCGACTTCGTTCACGACTTCCGCGAGGGTCACGAAATCCCCTGCGCGCTTGCTCATCTTCACCGGCTCGCCGCCGCGGAACAGCCGCACCATCTGGACGAGCTTGACGTCGAGATCGACACGTCCGTCGGAAAGCGCCTTCACTGCCGACTGCACGCGTTTGACGGTGCCGGCATGGTCCGCACCCCAGATGTCGACGAGATGGTCCGCACTCTTGGCCTTCTGCCAGTGATAGGCGGCGTCAGCGCCAAAATAGGTCCAGCTCCCGTCCGACTTCTTCATCGGCCGGTCCTGGTCGTCCCCAAATTGCGTCGAACGGAACAAGGTAAGCTCGACCGGCTCCCATTCGTCGTCGGGACCAAGGCTCTTCGGGCGTTCGAGAGTTCCTTCGTAGACAAGACCTTTGCCCCGGAGGACATCCATGGTCTCGGCGACGGCCCCGCTCTTCTGGATGTCCGCTTCCGACGAGAAAATGTCGTGGTGGATGTTGAGAAGGCCAAGATCGTGGCGAATGAGGTCGAGCATGGCCTTGATGGCTGCACCACGGAAAATCGGCAGCCACTCGGTCTCGGGCTTTTCGACATATGCATCGCCATGTTCCGCGGCGAGGATCGTTCCGACGGGCTTCAGATAGTCGCCGGGGTACATGCCCTCAGGCACGTCGCCGATATCCTCTCCGAGCGCTTCGCGATATCTTAGATGCACGGACTTCGCGAGGGTATCGACCTGCGCCCCCGCATCGTTGACATAATATTCCT
>DATMHD010000174.1:0-6541 GCA_035555075.1 Sphingomicrobium sp.
TCGACCGCGAACACCGGGTCGATGCCGTTCGCGCGGCACAGCTCGAAATCGTCCTCTCCGTGGTCGGGCGCCATGTGGACGAGGCCCGTGCCCTGCTCGGTGGTGACGAAGGCCCCGGCAAGGAACGGGCGGGGCGTGGCAAAGAAGCCGCCGAGAGCGTGCATCGGATGCCGCGCCACAGTTCCGGCGAGCGTTGAACCTTGGATCTGGTGTCCCGCATCGCCGGCATCTTGGCCGAGACCATGAGCCGCGACGCGCTTCAGGAATGCTTGCGCAAGATCGGCCGCAACGAGGTAGCGTGTGCCTCCGATCGTAAGGAGGGTGTAAGTAATTTCAGGATTGTAGGCGATCGCCTGATTGACGGGGATGGTCCAGGGCGTGGTCGTCCAGATGACCGCCCGCGCGCCTTCCAGGGCGGGAACGGCGCTTTCGACGATCTCGAAGGCGACATCGATCTGGGTCGAGACGATGTCCTCATATTCGATCTCGGCTTCGGCGAGCGCGGTCTTCTCCACCGGCGACCACATCACGGGTTTCGCGCCGCGATAGAGCTGGCCGGTTTCGGCAAACTTGAAGAGCTCGGAGACGATCGTCGCCTCCGCCCCCTTCGCCATGGTGAGATAGGGCTTGTCCCAGTCGGCGCTGATTCCAAGCCGCTTCAGCTGCTGGCGCTGTACGTCGACCCAATATTGCGCATAGGCGCGGCACTCGGCGCGAAATTCACGCACCGGCACCTCGTCCTTGCTCTGTTTCTTCTTCCTGTACTGTTCCTCGACCTTCCACTCGATCGGAAGGCCGTGGCAGTCCCACCCGGGCACATATGGCGCGTCTTTCCCGAGCAGGGTCTGGGTGCGCACGACCATGTCCTTGATCGTGTGGTTGAGCGCGTGGCCGATGTGCATGTCGCCGTTGGCGTAGGGAGGCCCATCATGGAAGATGAATTTCTGCCGTCCCTCACGCGCCGTGCGGATCTGCTGGTAGAGTCCCTCGCTCTCCCAGCGCGCCGCGATCCCCGGCTCCTTCTGGGGAAGGCCCGCTTTCATCGGGAAGTCGGTGCGCGGCAGGAACACCGTCGAGCGGTAATCGGCTTTGGTGGTCTCGGGGGCGTCGGCCATTGGCGCGGGCTCTAGCGGTCACTCATGAGATTGCAAATTGACGGGGGTTCAGTCGAGCGCGAGCAGGTGCCGCGCCTTCGCCTCGTCCTCCCGCATATGGGTAACCAGAGCCTCGATGTCATCGAACTTCTTCTCGTCGCGGATGAAGGCGTGGAGCGCGACCTCGATCTTCTGGCCATAGAGATCCCCGTCAAAGTCGAGAAGATGGGTTTCGAGGAGTTCCTCCGGTGGCTCGAACGTCGGGCGGATTCCAAGGCTCGCGACGCCAGGATGTTCGCTGCCGTCCTCGAGCTTCGCCCGGACTGCATAAATGCCGTAGCGAGGGCGCTGGTAGTCGCCAAGGATCATGTTCGCGGTCGGATAGCCAAGCTCGCGTCCGCGACGGTCGCCCTCCTTTACGACGCCTTCGATCGCGAAGTCGCGGCTGAGAAGGCGTGTCGCCGTTCCGATATCGCCGCTCTTCAGTGCTTCGCGAATGCGGCCGGAGGAGATGCGGGCGTCGCCAAGGAGCACCGGAGCGACGGCTTCCGCGATGACTCCATGCTCTTCGCCGAGCCGCCTCAGGAGGCCGACATCCCCCTTGCGCCCCCTGCCGAAGGTGAAATCGTCGCCGGTGACAACGCCTGCGGCTCCGATAATTCCTGCAAGGACGTCGCTGACGAAATCTTCGGATGAGGTCACTGCAAGCGCCTTGTCGAACTTGAACACCAGCATCGCGTCCGCTCCCGCATGGGCGAACAGGGCCTGACGCTGATCGAGGCTGGTGAGGCGAAAGGGCGGCACGTCGGGCTTGAAGAAGCTCACCGGGTGCGGGTCGAAGGTTGCGACGATCACCGGTCTGCGCTCATGGAAGGCGCGCTGGATTGCCCGCCCGACCACAGCCTGATGGCCAAGATGGAAACCGTCGAAATTGCCGAGGGCGACAATGCTCCCCTTGAGGTCTTCGGGGATGCCGCCGGCGAGGGTAAGACGCTGCATTGCGAGCGGCCTTAGTGGGTCGGGAGCCGTTTGCGAAGCAGCCGGTATTCGTGGACTGCAAGCAGGATCACGAAGAGATCGAAGATGCTAAGCAGGACGAGGCCGATCTCGTGGGTGAAACTGAACCGGTAGAGCTGGTAGAGGATGAACAGCCCGAAGACCGCAATGCTTGCAGGATAGGCCCAGAGCTTCTCGCGCAGGAGGAAAAGGACGAGAACGGATTTCACCAGCCCGTGGCTGAGGAGATAGAAAGCATAGAAACCCTGCTCGGAGAGCGGGAAATGCCGAGCCACCCAGTCATGCTTGTCGACTTCATCGAGGATGCGGGCGATCGTGTCGGCGCTGAACAGGTAGAGTGCGAGGCCGCCCGCAATCTCGAGGAGCGCGTGAAGGCCCTTGGCAAGCACGCTGAGGACGAAGATCTGATGGATCCGTTTCTCCTCCATGGCTGTTTGCAACGCCCGGATTTCCGATTCCGGTCAACTGCTTGACTTCGCTCCAGGGCAATCTTATCTCCCCCATATCCCGATCCACCGGTTGCCCGGCGGCGCATTCGTGCGCGCGTCGGTTTTTCGTTTAGGAAGCGGGACTTTTCTGGCGACGAGATGGGGCGACGGGCGCCCTGTGGAGCTTGAAGAAGGGTAACGAATGGCTCGTATTGCCGGGGTCAACATCCCCACCAACAAGCGCGTGGAAGTCGCGCTGACCTACATCCATGGAATCGGCCGCACGACGGCCAAGAAAATCACCGAGCAGCTCGGGATCGCTCCTGAGAAGCGGGTCCAGGACCTCACCGACCAGGAGGTCCTGCATATCCGTGAGGCGATCGACAAGGACTTCACCGTCGAAGGCGACCTTCGTCGCGAAACCGCGATGAACATCAAGCGGCTGATGGACCTTGCCTGCTACCGCGGGCTTCGTCATCGCAGGGGCCTTCCGGTCCATGGCCAGCGCACGCACACCAATGCGCGCACCCGCAAGGGCAAGGCCAAGCCGATCGCGGGCAAGAAGAAGTAAGCTTCGCCCTCAGCTGCAACAGGCCGCCCTTGACAAGGTTCGAGGACGGGCCGGGATTAGGAACGGAATAGAATGGCTCAGGCACCGCAGCGCATCCGCAGGAGGGAGCGCAAGAACATCACCGCCGGCGTCGCCCATGTGAGCGCCAGCTTCAACAATACCATGATCACGATCACCGACGCGCAGGGCAACGCCATTGCGTGGAGCTCGGCCGGCATGATGGGCTTCAAGGGAAGCCGCAAGTCGACGCCTTATGCCGCGCAGGTCGCGGCCGAAGATGCCGGCCGCAAAGCGGCCGAGCATGGCGTCAGGACACTTGAAGTCGAAGTTAAGGGACCCGGCTCGGGCCGCGAAAGCGCTCTTCGCGCTCTCCAGGCGGTCGGCTTCACGATCACCTCGATCCGTGACGTCACGCCGATCCCGCACAACGGAGTTCGACCCTCGAAGCGCCGCCGAGTCTGAGCCTTTTCGCCGAAAGCCGGTCTTTCGGCGAGGAGCAGAGCAAAGAATTTGAACCTAGAGGGTTATGGCAATCGCGCCGCCCTCGCACTGCCAAGGGATGAAAATGGCCGTCAACGCAAAGAACTGGCAGGAACTGAAGAAGCCCAACGCGCTCGAGAAGAAGCAGTCGGGAGGCGATAGCCGCCGCCGGGCATCCTTCGTTGCGGAACCGCTGGAGCGCGGTTTCGGGATGACGCTCGGCAACTCGCTTCGCCGGGTGCTCCTTTCCTCCCTCCAAGGCGCTGCCGTCACCTCGATCAAGATCGACGGCGTGCTGCACGAGTTCTCGAGCCTTGCCGGCGTCCGCGAGGACGTCACGGACATCGTGCTCAACATCAAGCAGATCGCGCTGAAGATGGAGGGCGAAGGCCCGCGCCGCCTTCACCTGTCCGCAACGGGTCCTGCCGAAGTCACCGCCGGAATGATTGCGACCACCGGCGACATGGAAGTGACCAACCCGGATCTGGTCATCTGCCACCTCGACGATGGCGCGACGCTCAACATGGAGCTCACTGTCGATATCGGCAAAGGCTATCAGCCGGCGGCGGCGAACCGTCCGGCCGACGCGCCGATCGGCCTCATTCCCGTCGACGCGCTCTACAGCCCGGTCCGCCAGGTTGCCTACAAGGTCGAGAATACCCGCGTCGGGCAGGAACTCGATTATGACAAGCTGACCCTGACCATCGAGACCGACGGCACGGTGACGCCCGAGGACGCGCTCGGCTACGCTGCGCGGATCCTCCAGGACCAGCTCCAGCTGTTCGTCCACTTCGATGAGAGCCAGGTTCGCATGGCTCCGTCGCCGATGATCGGCCAGGCCGTTCCGATGGCTGCCGAGGCGCCGACGGACACCAACCAGCTCAACCGTTACCTGCTGAAGAAGGTCGACGAGCTCGAGCTGTCAGTGCGCAGCGCCAATTGCCTCAAGAACGACAATATCATCTACATCGGCGACCTCGTGCAAAAAACCGAGGCCGAGATGCTCCGGACACCGAACTTCGGCCGCAAGAGCCTCAACGAGATCAAGGAAGTGCTTGCGAGCATGGGCCTTCGTCTCGGCATGGACATTCCTGGCTGGCCGCCGGAGAATATCGAGGAAATGGCCAAGAAGCTCGAGCAGGAGATGCTCGGCTAAGTCGGGAAACTTCCTCGTTGAAAGACGATCAAGGGCCGCCGCGAGGCGGCCCTTTTTTTGTCGTCCTGCAAGGGATTCGCTGCACCGGACCGATTGACTTTGATGTGAGTTAGGGTCTTTCCCGCTGGTCTCTTGGGAGATCGGCAATGGCCACAGTCCATCGCGCCTCGGATCACCTTGAACTCTCCCCGCCGGTCATTCGACTTGCCCCATCCGGCGCGTGCGATTTCGTTCGTCGTCCCACAAGGAAGCGGAGGCAGCTATGCGAAACCCGGTCTTGATCGCCGCGACCGCGTCTCTCCTTGCGGGCTGCGCGGCGGCGGCTCCGACGCGGTCCCGCCCTCCTTTGGTAGCGGGGCCCGCGCTCACCGGCACGGAGTGGACCCTGGTCTATTTCCAGTCGCCCGAAGACTCGATCGGGAAGGTCAGTCCGAAGCCAGGTGAAGTCTACACGCTGCGCCTCAGCCCGGACGGGACCATGGCCGCTGGCCTGTTCTGCAACCGGGGAACCGGGCACTGGAGTTCGCCTGAAGCGGGCGCCGCGATGGGAACCATCAGCCTCAACCTTGTCGCGGTGACGCAGGCCGCCTGCTTGCCGTCCCCGCTCGAGCGCATCGGCGCCGATTTCGCGAGGGTTCGATCGTTTGTCATCCGGGACGGCCGCCTGCACCTCAACCTCATGGTCGATGGCGGCGATTATGTTTGGGAGCCGGCTCGCTAGGAGGAGCGGTCATGATGAGGCTTCCCGAGATTTCGCGCTTCTTCTTCGCGCTCGTCGCGGCGCTACTTGCCTGTGCATGCACTGCCGATCGGGAGACAAGCACAGGCACCCACTTCATCTGCGAGAGCGGCGGTGATCTTCGAGTGACCTTTGCCCCGGGCCGGGCGATCGTTCGAACGTCCGACGGAACCGTCCACAGCCTCCCGCAGGCTGAGGCTGCCTCGGGCGCGAGGTACACGAACGGAACGCACGAATTCTGGACGAAGGGGCGCAACGCGACCTGGACGATCGGCCGGATGGTCCCGATCCGCTGCCGCGCGGCCTGATCAGCTCTACTGGTTCTTGCGGCTTCATGTTTCTGGCCCGCTCCGAGGGACTCGAACCCCCAACCTTCGGGTTCGAAGCCCGACGCTCTATCCGGTTGAGCTAGGAGCGGTGTCTTTGCAGTCCAGCCTATAGCCACAGTCGGAATGCGGCGTCACCTCGATCATCATGCCTGGGCGTGATTTCATTCCGCAGCTATCGTCCGCCCGGCCGCATGCGCCTCTTCTCCAACGAGCCGATGGAACTGGCGGCCGATCCGTCCCTCGATCGAAATCGCGATCGAGAAATAGGCGGGCACGAGGAGAAGCGTAAGGAGGGTCGAGAAGATCAGGCCGCCGATGACCGTGACCCCCATCGGCGCGCGCCAGCTCGCATCACCTGTCAGCGACAAGGCGATCGGAAGCATGCCGGCGACCATTGCAACGGTCGTCATCACGATCGGCTGCGCACGCTTGTGCCCGGCCTCTCGAATAGCCTCGTCCTTAGCCATGCCGTGGTTCATCATCTCGACCGCGAAGTCGACCAGGAGGATCGAATTCTTGGCGACGATCCCGAACAGCATGAGAAGCCCGATGAAGACCGGAAGCGAGAGCGGCTGTCCAGCGACATGGAGTGCAAGGGCAGCTCCGAGCGGGCACAGCCAGAGTGAGCCCATGTTGACGAAGGGCGCGAGGAAGCGGCGATAGAGCAGCACCAGCACCGCGAACACCAGCAGGATGCCGGCGATCAGAGCGACGGCGAAGTTGAACA
>DATMHD010000175.1:0-4228 GCA_035555075.1 Sphingomicrobium sp.
CCTGAAGATGTTGACGGACAAAGACCACACCATAGCCGCCGAGCAGGACGAAGCCAACCCAGTCCAATCACTTGACAAGTACAGTGCTCTCGGATCCTCAATTGTCGCTGCAGCGTGATCCGCGACTTGTTGGAGCTCGCATGCCCACCTAGTTAACTGACGCCACAGCCGCTCGAATTGACGCTAAAGTGCGATCAGTTAGTGGGCCGGGCGGATCAAAGAACTAGACGGTTTATCGGCCGGTGATCCGTCGCAAACCTCGTCGTCGCTTGCTCCCATCCGCCGAGCTTTGCGAATCAATAATCCTCCGGTTGTCCAAGAGATAGACGAGGTCGGCGCGGGCTGCCGTCGATACGCCGTGGGAAAGCACGCTTATCGATTTGCTGATGGGTCTGGTCACACCAATTAACGGCGTCATTGAGATCGATGATATAGTCCTTGGCGCGGAGCAGCTCGCCTCCTGGTAGGCGCAGATCGGCTATGTACCGCCTGACAACTGGCTGCTCGTCCACAAAGGTTTTCTCGGAGTTAACACCGGGACGGGCTTAGCATTTCGCTGAAATATCTTTCCATCGCAGTCGTTGCTTTTGGACTCATGTTAACGAAGACACGTCTCAGATCTTCCGTGTCTGCCGTGCGAGTAATCAATCCTTCCCGTTCAAGTCGGCGAACCCACGCGAGCGCCGTAGTGTAGGCAACACCAGTGGCAACGCACGCCTCCGTCACCGTTGCTCGGGTCCCTTCGAGCTTTCGAGCGTAAACCTCCAGAAGAATGTCCCAACCCGGTTCGCCAAAAACACCGGCGCCAAAGATCTTTTCTCGTCTACGCCGGGACGCGAGAATTCCACGGATCCGCTCCGCTGAGACCTCAGCCACCGCCCAGTCAGGGTCGAACGTGGCCACCATTTTGTTGAGGCGGTCAACTTCAGATTTAACGCGCTCGAGCTGCTGTGAGATGCTTCGCTCAGCGTTGCTTCTTTTCCGCATCTCCAGACCTCCTCTCCGCCGTCAGTTATACACGCATCGCAGGTTCTAAACCGCTCCACGACTGAAGAAATCAATGTACCAGGGCATCGCCGCCGCAATGCCTTCTCCAATCGTGTGTGTCGGATTGAATCCTAGCTCCTGCTGCGCCTTCGAGATATCTGCGAGCGAATGTCGTACATCTCCGGGTCTAAAGTCGCTCATCGTCGGGTTGCGCGAGTAGTGAATCTGACGCTCGCCAAGTGTGTCACGGATCAGCGTGAACAACTCGAGCAATGTGGTTTGCTGACCAACTGCGACGTTGTAGACCTGCCCTTGAGCCTCATCGGGCGCAAGCGCCGCGCGCAGGTTCGCCTGCACAGCATTTGCAACGTAACAAAAGTCACGGCTGGTCTGACCATCGCCGTTGATCACGACGTCCGCCTGCTGGATCATGGCGGCGGTCCATTTCGGGATCACTGCGGCATAAGCGCCGTTCGGATCCTGCCGTGGCCCGAACACATTGAAATATCGAAGGCCGGTCGCGCGATATCCATACGTCTTTGCATACACGCCTGCATAGATCTCGTTCGCGAGCTTCGTGGCCGCATAAGGCGAGAGCGGCGCGCCGATTTTATCTTCGCGCTTCGGAAGCTCGGAACTGTCCCCATAGGTCGAACTTGATGCGGCGTAGACGAACTTGGGCACACCTGCGAGCCGCGCCGCGTCCAGCATGTTCAGCATGCCCGTAACGTTCACATCATGCGACGTCAGCGGGTCGGCAATCGACCTCGGCACAGACCCCAAGGCGGCTTGGTGCAGTATGAAGTCAACGTTTTCTACGGCGGTGACGCAGGTAGTCCGGTCCCGAATATCTCCTTCGATCATCTGAAACCGCGAATTCGCCGCGTTGGGCAATACGGCACACACTTCATCCAAGTTGCGTTTGTGGCCCGTGGAAAAATTATCGAGCCCAATCACCTCTTGACCGGCTGTGAGCAGCGCTTCGATCAAATTGGACCCGATGAAGCCTGCGGCGCCGGTCACCAGCCAGCGGCGCCGCTCCGCTGAAACAACATTAAAAAGGTCAAGGGAAAGCATCTGACTGGATCCAAGCTATGGAGCGATTTTGGCATGATGGTCGAAGAGCGGCGGTCCGCGGCCGCTACTCGGAGGCGGCGACCATCATTGGCGGCCGGCAATAGGTTTGACCAGAGGGGAAGCGACAAGTTCGGTGAGGAATCACGCGTCTCGGAAGCTCACAGCCGCCCGCGTTCGTCCCGCGAGGGAGGGTGTCGTCAGCTTTATCAGCTTTCCTGAAATGGGCTGAGCATCACGGAAGGATGAGGCACAAAAGCACCGCTGTAGGACAGCAAAATCCATCCTGCGCCACCGGCGGAACGACACGGGCGAGGCACGCGTTTTTTCGCGGGCTCCGAAAAAGGAGATCATGATGACACGCATCCTTGCTTTGACCGGCGCGGCGGCGTTCGCATTGAGCGGTTGCGCGACCGAGACGGTCGTTCCCGCTCCCGCGGCGGTCGTCGCTGCAGTCCCCGCCACGGCGCTGACCGTCACCACCGCGACCAAGCCGCCGTACGGCACCTATCTCGTGGATGGCGCTGGGCGGTCCCTCTACATCCTCGAAGGGACGCAGAACGGCGCGGGTATGGACCGCTGCTCCGGCGCCTGCCTGGCGGTGTGGCCTCCGCTCCATGCCGCAGCGCCGGTCGCCGCGGCAGGAGTCGACGCTTCCCGACTCACGGTCATGACGATGCACGGCGGCCCCCATGTGACCTACAACGGCTGGCCGGTCTATTATTACAGCCATGACCGGGTGCGCGGCGACACGACTGGCGAGAACGTCACCGACACCTGGGGCACCTGGCACCTGCTCTCGCCCAGCGGCGTGCCGATCCGCCCGGCCGGCGCGGCCTATTAGCTGAGCTGGAGGCGCCGCTTCACGACCAGCGCGCTGTCGCAGGAGCCGCGGCAGCGCGCAGCCTGCCTCACGCCGATCAGCTAAAGTTCAGGATTCTCCTGCTATTTCAGAGCGATAGTTTCGGGGTGGGAAATGCAGGAATATCGTTTGTACATGCTCGAGGGCGGCGAGCTTCATTGGCCGCATGAGTTCAAGGCGCGCGACGACGCGGCGGCGATCGCGCTTGCCCAAGAGCTTTGCGTCGACGGGCGCCAGATGGAGCTGTGGCAGCGCAAGCGCAAAGTCCACTGCTGGGGCTTCCCCAACTGCCTGTCCCATTGCGACTCGACGCGCGCAGCAATCAATGCGGCATCGAGTGTCGCTGCTGCGTCAGCCGACGGTCTGCTTCGTCTATAGCCTTCAGGAGGCCGCGAAAGTGCGGCGCTTCCTCTACGGGCCACAGTCTGTCGAATGACGGGCCCAACAGCCGCACGTCATTCCTGGTAAGCAAGCCGACGGCTACGATCCGTTCGTAGTCCATCGTAAACCTCAACTTCTTTTGCGGGATAAACGCTCTGAGGCGCTGGAGGTGCCTAGCGTTTCGACGGCGGAACCGGTGCGTCGGAACGGGAGATCGTTCTGGCCGCGGAACGAGGAGCGTCGGCGCGCCTCCATTTCCCGCCTGCTTCGCGCTCGAGCGCGCTGCTGCAGCGGCTGCAGTGGCTATATTCCTTGAAGTTGGCGTCCATTTGCCGGCCATGGAGCCGATGGCCGAGAAATCGGCAGAGCAGATTCATGGCGCCGACCCTAACTTACGACGGGCTACCTGCAAAGTTATCGCGGACAGGAGCGCGGCGGCTCGAGCAGGCCGGCGGACCCCGGCTACGTACATTTCTTGAAGTGGCCCTTCGCGTCGCGGCACATCTTCGGGCATTTGATGAACTTGCCGTGCTTGTCGCGGCAGGCCGCGGCGGTCGACGGAGTGGCCGCGCCGCCGAGCAGGCTCAGCGCGGTCAAGGCCAGCACCAGTTTCTTCATGGTCTCCTCCCTTCGGCTTGGGGGAGCTTCCGCTTTACCGCAGTTCGGGCGAACAAGCGATGGCCGACCGGCTCGACGGCCGCCCGATTCGGCGCGGGTGACGTCGCGAACGCTCCGTTATGCTCGGGCGCTCAAGACCTACTGGTCCAGGAAACTCCGCATTTTGCGCGACCGGCTCGGGTGCTTAAGCTTCCGCAAGGCCTTCGCCTCGATCTGCCGAATACGTTCGCGGGTGACGCTGAACTGCTGGCCGACTTCCTCCAGCGTGTGGTCGGTGTTCATGCCGATGCCGAAGCGCATGCGGAG
>DATMHD010000176.1:0-2803 GCA_035555075.1 Sphingomicrobium sp.
CAATCACGGACCTCGCCGTGATGGCGCCTACCCAGAACATGGTCGTCTTCGCTTCCCGCGCTGCAAGGATGGCGGCGTTCATTGTCGCAGCTGGGAAGGGCGATGCGTGGGGCAAGTGGTGGTTTTCCGACCTTGATCATTTGAAGCTGCTGCCACTCTCCTCGGCGATCCGGGTCGCGCTCGGCCGGGATCCGGGCGATGGATTGCAGGCGCTTCGAGAACTTCCCGAAAGCGACCGCACGCGGGTCCTTGGATGTTTGTCCGAGATCGACGCTGAGGAATTGCTGAAGGACTTTGATCCCCTGTTCAGCAACGAAGGCTCCGAACGCTGCTGGATCGACGCGTTCGCGCTCCCCCGCGCGCCGACGGGCTGGCCCCGCCACCGAACCATCCTCCACGATCTTGCAGCGCTTTCCGGAAACGATCTTCCGTCACGAGCGGCCATCACGGCGCTGCAGCTGCGAGCCGCACTTGCGCAAGCCCAGGATCCGCTGGTCCTTTTCGCAGCCCTCCGAGCGGGGTCGACGCCGCTCTTGGGCCTCCCTTCCGGGATCAAGCCTTCGATGCTGGAAGCTTTTGGAGCGCTGAGCACGCCCACCAGGGATCGCATCGAAACCCTCCTGGCGACCGGCCCGGTACCGTCATTCACGCCCTTTGGAGGCGTCCTCCTCCTTTGGGGACATCTGCCGGACCTTGGCGGACGGCTTCCCGACGGACCCGGTAATCCCCGCGGCATCCTTGGCCTCATCGGCTTTTCAAGCCTTTTCGGCGCCCGAAACGCATCAAAGGTGCTTGCCGACGGGCCGCTTCGGGAAATCCTTGGCATCGATCCCGATGTCAGCGAGGAGCAGCTTGCAAACTGGCTTTCGAGTGTCGCTCCCGACATTTTTCCGAAGGCGACCGGCCCCTTGATGGGAAGCACTCTTCCGCGAAGCTTTTCCGTCTGCCGCGAACAGAGCCGGCGCGTCCGGCAATATGCCCTCGCCGCACTCGCGGAGATTGCCCGCCGACTGCCGGGATTCTCGACCGCGAAGCTTACATTTCTCCGGGCCAACCTGTTCGACATTCCGGCCCGCCTCATCGTTGGCGAGACCAGCGTCCGGGCAATTCTTGGAAGGCCGCCCCTCGACGTGCTCCTCAGCATGTCCGGCCTTGCCGATCGAACGACCATTCTCCCCGACGGCCGGTTGCTCCAACTGGAGAGAGAAGCATGACCGCGGAAAGCGATCTGAGGCTGATGCTGACGCGGCTGGACGCGGCGATCGAGCGGGAGATTGTCCGCTTGCGCGGACGTTACCAATTGTCGCTCGACGAGTTCCGCGGCCTTTACGTCAGCGACGACCATGTCGATGCGCTTCTGCGTTCGGCGGGCGTTGATCCCGGCGCCAGCCGGGCGCTTCCGATTGTCGAGCCGACCGACCATTGGCGCAACCTCGTCGCGGATTTTGCACTGGACGGCATTGAGGCAGACCTGCTGCTCCTCGCGGTCGCACCCGAGGTCGATACCCGCTACCCAACATTGTTCGCCTATCTCAATGACGAGGTGTCGCTGCGACGTCCCTCCCTCGACCTTGCGCTGCGGCTGCTTGGAAATGACTGGGGAGGGCGAGATGCAATTCGCCAGCGGCTTCAGCCCTATGCGCGGCTTGCTCAAAGCGGACTGATCAAGCTCGAAACGAGCAGCGGTCATGCCGGCGTGCAGACCGCCTTCGCGATCTCGCCCATCGCAGCCTCCCACCTCCTAGGAAGCGATGCGATTGCAGCAGCGGGTCTTCAGCGCATCGAGGCGAAAGGCAAAGCCGGGGACGATAAGGACTTGTCCGCAACGGCGGCCGCGCTCTCGCGAGGAGGCACCCCGCTCATCGTCCTGCTTGCGGGCCGCGAGGGGACCGGCCGAACCAGTTTTGCGGCACATGCAGGAAGAAGCGCCGGACGGCCACTTGCCTGCTTCGATGCGACACGGGGGGGCGAGCCGCCCGAGGCCCTTGGAAACGCGATGCTCGCGTGCCGCCTGACCTCCACCCTCCTTCTCGTCGCTGCCGATGAAATCGAGCCCGTCCACATTTCGGCGCAGCTGATGTCGGCGCCCGATCACCTCTTCCTTCGAGTGCGCAATGCGGGCTCCTGGGAACGGGCGCTTGCCTCGCTTCCCCACCTCACCCGGAACTTCGGGGTGGCGTCCCTCGAGAAACGCCGCAGCTCCTGGCGCGAAGCGCTCCGCTCGAACGGGCTTCGGGCAAGCCCTGCCAGCCTCGACGCCGTCGCCAGCCGTTTTCGCCTCTCCGAAGGCCTCATCGAGCGGGCGGCCCGCGATACCCGCCTGGCACAGATGAACGACGACCCTGCGCCCGTTTCCGTTCCCCAGCGCGTCCTCCTCGACCAGGCCCGCCGCCAGTGCGCCCTCGATCTCAATCACCTCGCAAGCCGGATAGAGACGCGCCCGGAGTGGAACGATCTCGTACTTCCCGCCGAAGTTCTCCAGCACCTCAAGGACTTCGCATCAGCCTGCATCGATCGGAACCGGGTCTACGACGAGTGGGGAATGGGGAGCGTCGGCGGGAATAGCGCGAGCGGCCTTGCCGCCTTGTTCGGAGGCGCATCGGGCACCGGCAAGACCATGAGTGCGGCAGTAATCGCGCGATCTATCGGAATGGATATTTGGAAGATTGATCTTTCTTCAGTAGTAAGCAAGTATATCGGAGAAACCGAGAAGAATTTAAGCAAGATATTCTCAGCAGCAAGCGACGGAGATACCATATTATTCTTTGACGAAGCCGACGCAATATTCGGTAAGAGAAGTGAT
>DATMHD010000177.1:0-7356 GCA_035555075.1 Sphingomicrobium sp.
GAGGTGCGGCAACGCGGCCTGCGTCATGAAGAACATGCCGAAAATGTTGGTCTGGAACGTTCGTCTCAGCTGATCTTCCGTGATGTTCTCAATGTTCTTGTCGTAGTGCTGCTCGCCGGCATTGTTGACGAGGATGTCGAGGCGGCCAAGCTGGTCCATGACCTGTTTCACTGCCCTCTCGCAAAACTCCTTGCTGCCGATGTCTCCTGAAATGGTGAGTGCCCGTCGCCCTTCCCGCTCGACGATCTCCTTCGATTTGGCCGCATCATCATGTTCACAAAGATAGACAATGGCGATGTCCGCACCCTCGCGCGCAAAGAGCGCGGCAACGGCCCTGCCGATGCCGCTGTCCGCGCCCGTGATGAGCGCGACCTTGCCTTTGAGGCGATCCGATCCTCTGTAGCGCGGCTCCCAGTCAGGCTTTGGTTCAAGCTTGCTCTCGTGACCCGGCAACTGATCCTCGTGGATCATCGGGTCCCTGACGTCTGACATGTCTACTCCTTGGGCGCGACGCCCATCCCTTCCCGCTCGAACTCGGCGGAGGTTGCCTGGCTGAGACGCTTCTGATCGGCGCGCTTGTCGTTCTTTGACGGCTCGGCTTTGGCTTCTCTCTTTTTCATGTCGGCTCAAGAACCCGCCGCTGACGGGCCCGGTTCCGGTGAATCAGCCCCGGCGGGCGCGGTCTGGAAGCGTCCTGTCTCGCTCGGCCTCGGCTGCCGCACCGCTGCCTCGGCGGCACCGCGCCAAGAGCGTTGGAAAATCGAAGTTATTATTGGTCTCGAGCGCCTCGCTCGTCGCCGCCGAACATTCGGACTGGCTGGAATAGCGAGTCTGCAGCGTCGCCACCTGCGTGCAATTGCCGCCGCCGTCGGCGCAGCCCAGAATTGCAATCACGAAATAAGCCGGTCCCATTCGATGTCCCTGATAAGCTCTTGTTCCAACCGCTGAATTTCGGCTGGGTTCCAACGGATCGGGGGCAGCTTGTTTGCTCCTGGAGACCTTGCCACCTACCTTATGGGCGATGGCTTTAGCGGTGACTGACAAGACCAAGCCGAACGCGGGCTTTGCAGCGCTCTGGCGCTTCCTTCCGATGCTCTGGCCAAAGCGCCAGACCGAATTGAAGATCCGCGTGGTTGCGGCTCTGGTGCTAGTGCTCGCCGGCAAGGCGGCGACCCTCTTGATGCCCTTTGCCTATAAAGCGGTGATCGATGGCATGGCGACGCATCGCGAGGCCTTCGCTATCGTGGCGGGTCTCGTTGCTGCTTACGCTACGGCACGCTTTGCGGGCGTGCTGTCGGATAATCTTCGCAACGCCCTCTTCGAGAAGGTGGGGCAGGATGCCGCGCGGCGACTTGCCGGAACCGTGTTCCGCCACATCCACGACCTGTCGCTGCGCTTCCACCTTGAACGTCGCACAGGATCGCTGACCAAGATCGTCGAACGGGGAACGAAGAGCATCGACATGATGCTCTATTTCCTGCTGTTCAACATCGGCCCGACGCTCATCGAGCTGACGGCGGCCTGCGTCATCTTTTTCGTGAAGTTCGGGCCGGGCCTTGTCGCCGCAACGCTCGCCATGATGGCGATCTACATCGCCTTCACGAGACGCGTGACCGAGTGGCGTTCAAATCTGCAGCGGCAGATGAACGAGGTCGACAACAAGGCGATCGGCAGGGCGGTCGACTCACTACTGAATTATGAAACCGTCAAATATTTCGGCGCGGAGGAACGCGAGACCAGTCGCTATGACGAGGCGATTGCCGCCTTTGCCCGCGCCACGGTCCGCAACGAGGTCTCGCTGGCGTGGCTCAACATCGGCCAGGCGCTGATTACAAATCTCATGATGGCCGGCGCCATGATCTTCACGGTGTGGGGCTGGAGCCGCGGCAGGTTCACGCCGGGCGACGTCGTGTTCATCAACACCATGCTGATGCAGCTTTTCCGCCCGCTCGATTTGCTCGGCTGGGTGTACCGCTCGATCCGCCAGGGACTGATCGACATGGAAGCGATGTGGGACCTTCTCGATACTCCGGCCGAGGTCACTGACAAGGCAGGTGCGGCAGCCCTCGAGGTGACAGAGGGCCGGGTACGCTTTGATGACGTCAGCTTCGGTTACGAGCCCGGACGGGAGATCCTAAAGGGCCTCGACCTCGAAATTCCTGCAGGGACGAGCTGCGCAATCGTCGGCCCATCGGGAGCGGGCAAGTCGACAATCGCGCGACTCTTGTATCGTTTCTACGATCCATCCGCAGGGCGGATTACAATTGACGGACAGGATATCGCTGATGTTCAACAGCGAAGTCTTCGGGCAGCGATCGGTATCGTGCCGCAGGACACCGTGCTGTTCAACGACACCATCGGCTACAACATCGCTTACGGGCGTGAAGGCGCAACTCAGACGGCCGTCGAGGATGCTGCTCACGGCGCAGCCATTGACGCGTTCATCGCGGCGCTCCCCGAAGGCTATGGCTCAATGGTCGGCGAACGGGGCCTGAAGCTTTCCGGCGGCGAGAAACAGCGCGTTGCGATCGCCCGCACCCTCCTCAAGAATCCGCCAATCCTGGTCCTCGACGAGGCGACGAGTGCGTTGGACAGCCGCACGGAGCAGGCGATCCAAGCAACGCTTGACCGAGTGGCAGAGAGCCGAACAACCATCATGATCGCGCACCGGCTATCGACGATCGTCAGCGCCGACCAGATCGTTGTTCTCGAAGAAGGGCGCGTCGCCGAACGCGGGACGCACGAGGAGCTTCTCGATCTCGGCGGGCTCTACGCGGACCTTTGGTACCGCCAGGCGGCCGAGCAGATGCTCGAGGAGACTGCCGAAGCGGCCGAATGATCAGCCACGACGAAGACCGCGCAGCACATTGCCCTCGGTGCTGAGATAGAGGCGCCGGTAGTCGACGCGGGCCGTGTTGGCGAAAATCAGGTAGTAATATTTCATCTGTTCGGATCACCAATAGCCCGGGCAATGATCACTCTGAACCTTCGGCACTGCGGTGACATCGGCAAGATCGGCATAACCATAAGGCGCCTTGTTCCACCGCTTCATCGCCAGATAATGATCGCGCACGACGTGCCGCCACTCCTCGCTGCGGTCGAGCAGCCAGTGATTGAATGCCGCATCGGCAAGCTCTGGGCGAAGGTCATTGGTCTTGCTGAGCGCGCGAAGGTCCGTCGCATCGATATTCTCGGGAAGCACGCCATAGAGGGCCTGCACCCTTGCCCAACTCCGCGTGTGGGCAGCGCCTGCCGCCGCATCGCCGCCTTGGGCGAGAAGTCCGCCATAGAAGGAGCCCAGCTCGTCCTGCTCGGCGTCGATCGGTTCTCCGGTTTCGAAATCGACATTGGCGAACCACAGGTTCGGGCCGCGCCGGAGCGGCTGATGTTTGAGGATGGCAGCAGTCAACTGCTGGTACATCCGCAGGCAATCGCGGTCGCCGAGGAGGTCCCAGCCGTCCCAAAGATACTCGTAATAGCTGTCCGACGGTGGACCGATCGTCGCGCGACGGCTCTTCCACTGCCCCGTCATGCAATCGATGGAGTCGGCCAGTAGACCAATCCTCGAGCGCCGGTCGAACATCGACACTTGCGCCCGCTTGGCCGCCGCGCGGTAGCGATCGTCTCCCGTCGCACGGCTGAGGAAGCCGAATTCCGGAAGGAACGTGCCCGTCTCGGCCGGATTTGTATCCGTGCCCCGCAGCGCGCCCGTTCTAAGATTGATATAACGGTGCGGGATACCAAGCGGCGACGCGGAGAAACTGGGGAGGAGGCGATCCGCGCAATCGCGCGCCTTCGCAAGAAGCACAGGATCGGCGCTTGCATGATAGGCCGACAACAGTCCGCCGACCAGCCGGATCGACGTCTCGAATACCGAGATCTCACCGTCCACGTCGAAGCTGAGGTGCGATTTTACCCAATCGAGACCGTCCTCGAATTCCTCGTCAAGGCCCATGATCCACAAGGTATCGAGCGCTTCAATAAGCGAGAGACCCAGATGGTGGTTCTTGAGGGGGAAGCTTTCCGACCCGCCGCTTATCGGCTTGATCTGATCCTTGCCCCAGGCGTGTTCCCGGTAGTTGCGCCAGGCCCATCGCATCTGCTCACGAACGTCCAGCGCAAGCGCACGCTAGTCAGCAGAAGATTTCGTACCCGACGCTGGTGCACCGAGCAAAAGAGCGGCTCCGCTGCCCCTCAGGAGAGTACGACGACTGATCGGAATGCGCATCCAGGAAGGCTAGCGATGCCGGGCGCGTGAGGCTACCGCTTCTCGCAAGACAGTCGGTTTCATGACCAACCCCAACGAGCTCCTCAAAACCATCTTCGGCTTCGACCACTTCCGGGTAGCGCAGGAAGAAACTGTGCGGCGGGTTCTCGCCGGGAAGCATACGTTAGCGGTGATGCCGACAGGTGCCGGCAAGTCGTTGTGCTATCAACTGCCGGCGGTTGCGCGCGAGGGGACTGCAGTCGTCATTTCGCCGTTGATCGCGCTGATGCATGATCAGATCCGAAGCGCGAGGGCGATTGGGCTTCGCTCAGCTTCGCTGACTTCGGCCGACACCGATCGCGAGCAGACCGTCGAACGGTTTAGGGCTGGTGAGCTCGACCTACTCTATGTCGCCCCGGAGCGCGCCACGAGCGACGCATTCCGGCGGCTCGTCAATCGCTCGTGCCTGTCGCTTATCGCGATCGACGAAGCGCATTGCGTCAGCGAGTGGGGCCACGATTTCCGACCCGACTATCGTCAGCTGAGGCCTCTTCTCGAGGACCATCCGGCGGTGCCTCGCCTCGCGCTCACCGCTACTGCCGACCGCCGGACTCGGGCCGACATCCTGGCGCAGCTGGGAATCCCGCAGGAGGGTCTCGTTCTCGCCGGCTTCGACCGGCCAAATATCCGCTATCATGTCCGGCCCCGCGACGGACTATCTCAGCAGCTAAAAACACTACTCGCCGGTCAGCCTCGCGCCGGGATCGTCTATGCCCCGAGCCGCGACAAGGCGGAGCGCATTGCCGAGCAGCTGGCTGCAAACGGCCGCCCCGCTCTACCTTATCATGCGGGGCTCGACCCTTCGGTCCGAGCCTTCAACCAGGCTGCATTCGTCGAGTCCGAGGAGATGGTGATCGCGGCCACGGTCGCGTTCGGCATGGGGATCGACAAGTCCGACGTGCGCTTCGTTGCGCATGCTGCAATTCCCAAGTCCATCGAGGCTCTGTACCAGGAGACCGGTCGTGCCGGCCGCGATGGTGAGGCCGCCGAAGCTTGGCTGTTCTGGGGCGCCGAGGACTTTGCGCGAGCCCGTCAGAGAATCGAGAATGAGGTCGAGCCTGACCGCCGTGCGGCGGAGCGCGAACGCTTGAATGCACTTGCGGGCTTCGTGGAGGCATCGGGTTGCCGCCGCGCGATCCTCCTTCGGCATTTCGGAGAAAATCCGCCGGAGCAGTGCGGAAATTGCGACAATTGTCTCGATCCTCCGGCCACGCTCAACGCAACGCAGGTTGCCCGCAAGCTTCTCTCGGCCGCTTTTCGAACGGAGATGCGCTTTGGAGTTGGACATCTTGCCGACGTTCTTGCCGGCAGGGACAATGAAAAAGTCCGAAACCTCGGCCATCATCTCCTTTCAGTCTTCGGGATCGCAACCGAGGAGGAGCAGCGGCTTGTAAGGCCTGTCGCCCGAGCATTGATTGCGCGCGATGCGCTACGGACGGATCCTTATGGGGGACTGAGCTTCGGGCCGGGCGCCCGGGCCATTCTGAAGGGCGAGGCAGAACTGACGATCGTGGTCCCGCCCGCGGCTAAAAGAGCGGCGAGGAGGCGCACTGAGAGATCAGCCGATCCGCTGTTCGATGCACTCCGCGAGGCGCGCCGCAAGCTCGCGGCGCAGGCAGGCCTACCGCCTTATGTGATCTTCCATGACTCGACCCTCCGCGAGATTGCTGCTGCCAGGCCTCGCAATCTTGACGAACTGAGCCGCATCCAAGGAGTGGGGGCCGTAAAGCTGCAGCGCTATGGAGAAGCCATGCTAACTGCTCTTTCTGCCAACGGCTGATGTTCAGGCTTGCGAAACTCGCGAGTCGGTTGAAGAGACGATAAACGACAATTCCCAATCACCGGGGAGACACATGATCCACAAGCTTCTTGCCGCCACTGCGGCAATTGCAGTCGCGGCGTCCGCGGCACAGGCTGCTCCCGTCGCCAAAAGGGCGACTGCAGCCGCACAGGCGACGCTTCCGGCATCCAGTCCTTTCGCGAAGCCGAGCAGCCTGCCGTTCCAGACTCCGGATTTCTCGCGGATCAAGGACAGTGACTATCTGCCGGCATTGCTCGCCGGCATGGCCGAGCAGAAGCGGGAAGTCACAGCCATTGCCAACAATCCCGCGCCGCCGACGTTCGACAATACGGTGGTCGCGATGGAGCGCTCCGGGCTACTGCTCGAGCGGGCAAGCCTCGCCTTCAATGCCGTGAACGGTGCGAACACCAACGACACCCTGCAGGCAACGGACACGAAGACAGCGCCACTTCTCGCCGCCCACAACGACTTCATCTATCTCAATCCGAAGCTCTACCAGCGCTTCAAGCAGCTTCATGACAGGCAGGCGGGACTCAACCTCAATCCCGAGCAGGCGAAGTTGCTCGACGTTTACTACAAGCAGTTCGTCCACGCCGGCGCCGAGCTTCCGCCCGCGAAGCAGGTTGAGCTCAAGGCAATCAACAAGCGACTGAGCACGCTTCAGACCCAGTTCGGGCAGAAGCTTCTCGCTGCCGCAAAGGCCGGGGCGCTCCACGTCGATAGCCCGGCTTCGCTCGCCGGCCTTAGCGAGCAGCAACTCGCTGCCGCCCAACAGGCCGCCAAGGATCGCAAGGTGAGCGGCTATGTCCTGCCGCTCCAGAACACGACCCAGCAGCCTTCGCTCTCGTCGCTGACGAACCACGATACGCGCCAGAAACTGTTCGATGCCAGTCTCAACCGCGCCGAACATGGCGATGCGAACGACACCCGGGCAACGATCAGCGAAATTGCGCAGCTGCGTGCAAAGAAAGCCGGCCTGTTCGGAGCGGCAAACTTTGCCGACTATAATCTTTATGACCAGATGGCGCAGAACCGCGCGACTGCAGTCGGTTTCCTGGACCGGCTGGCGCCTGCCGTTTCTGCCAAGCAGCGGCAGGAATGGGCCGATATCGTGGCGCTCGCCAAGTCACAAGGCGCGACCTACCAGCCGACTGCGGCCGACTGGAACTTCTATGCCGAGCAGATCCGCAAGCAGCGCTATGCCCTCAACCAGGATGAGCTGAATCCCTATTTCGAATTCAACAAGGTGCTGACCGACGGCGTCTTCTATGCCGCTAATCAGCTCTAC
>DATMHD010000178.1:0-3649 GCA_035555075.1 Sphingomicrobium sp.
CACCGTTCGGGCAATCTGTCGGATGCGGAAAGGGCCTACACGACCGTCCTGAGGGGAAGCAGAACACATCCCATCGCGCTCCATATGCTGGGGCTGTTGCACGCCCAGCGCGGCAATTTCGCGGACGCCGAGCCATTGCTCAAGAAGGCCGCCCGCGTCGATGCCGGCAATCCCGACGTTCTTTTCAACTATGCCAACGTGCTGCGTGCATTGGACAAGACAGACGATGCGCTCGCTTGGTATGCGAAGGTGATTGTCCTGTCGCCGAACTTCGCCGATGCGCATCTCAATCGCGGAGCGATCCTGCTTGCACGGAAGGAGCCTCACGCCGCCATCGCGGAATTTGATCGCGCGATTGCGATCGCGCCGTCGAGTGCTGCGTTCGCAAACCGGGGCAGTGCGTTCCAGCAGTTCGGTCAGCTCGACGAAGCGCATGACAGCTACCAAAGTGCCCTCGCGCTCACACCGTCGAATCCACAGTACCATTTCGTCTTGTCTGAGGTCCTTAGCCAAATGGGCCGACACGACGAAGCGATCGGAGCGCTCGAAAGAACTGTCGCACTGAACAAGGCCTTCCCGTTCGCGTTGAGCAAGCTCGTTGATTCCAGGCGGAAGCGCGCCGACTGGCGCAGTTTCGAACGTGAACAGGCCGGCCTGGACGAGGCCGTCGAATCCGGCGTGGCGGTCGATCCCTTCACATTCCTTCATGCTTCGTCGTCTCCCGCACACCAATTGACCTGTGCGAAGACATTTGTCGCCAAGGTCGCCCCGGAGCGAGGCGCCGCTAGACCCAGAACGCCGTCACCGGTTTCCCGGCTGCGGATCGGGTACATGTCTGCCGATTTTCGCAATCACGCCATCGGGCATTTGATGGTCGGAGTCATCGAGGAGCACGACCGCGAGCGCTTCGAGGTCAGCGCCATTTCCTACGGACCCGACGACCGGAGCGAGTTGCGCGACCGCCTGAAGGCAGCATTCGAGCGCTTCGAAGACGTCAGCCATCTTCCCGACGAGGACGTGGTCGAGCTGATACGCCAGCTCGACATTGAGGTCCTCGTCGATCTGGGAGGCTTCACCGCCGGTGCACGGCCGAAGATCCTGGCGCGCCGGGCGGCTCCCATCCAGGTCAACTATCTCGGCTACCCCGGCACGATGGGCGCGGCCTACATGGACTACATCATGGCCGACCCGATCATCGTCCCCGAAGCCGAGCAGAAACATTACGGGGAGAAGGTGATTTATCTCCCGGACAGCTATCAGGCGACCGACGCTAGGCGATCGCTCGCAAATGTACCGGCCCGGAGCGAGGTCGGACTAGCAGACGATGCATTCGTCTACTGTGCGTTCAACAGAACGTCCAAGATTACGCCGGTGCTGTTCGATGTCTGGATGAGGCTGCTTGCCAGGACCGCCGGCAGCGTCCTCTGGCTGCTTGATGGGGACCCGGTCGCCAGGGAGAACCTGAAGCGCGAGGCCGTTGCGCGCGGCATCGCGGCGGAGAGGATCGTGTTCGCCCCACATGTGCCTGCCGACTCGCACTTGGCGCGCCACCAGCTCGCCGATCTGTACCTGGACACACTACCCTACAATGCCCATACGGCGGCCAGTGACGCTCTCTGGGCTGGCTTGCCGGTCGTGACCTGCCTTGGCACCGCCTTTGCGGGCCGCGTTGCAGCCAGTATCCTGAACGCTGTCGGCCTACCTGAACTGGTGACGCGATCGCTGGACGACTATGAGGGCTTGGCGCTTCGGATCGCGCATGATTCCGAACTTCGAAACGCCCTGAGGAGCAAGCTGGCGTCGCAACGGACCACTTGGCCGCTGTTCGATACGGCCCGCATGACGCGGCACATCGAAAAGGCCTTCAATGAAATGTGGCGTCGGCATTGCGCTGGCGAAGCGCCGGCCTCGTTTGCCGTTTAAATCTCATCATGAGGTCGCCTTGGCGTGAAGCCTCATGTCATTCCCTCCATGGGCTTCACCGCATATGACTGACAACGAACCGGACCTTCTAAACAATCTCATCCGGCCGGCACGCCTGACCTCGGTGGTTGATGTCGGGGCCAATCCGATCGATGGCGAGCCGCCCTACAAGGCAATGCTGCAACGGCGACTTTGTACCTTGGTTGGCTTTGAACCGCACGACGAGGCGCTTGCAGCGCTCAATGCCCGCAAGAGCGACATCGAGAGCTACTATCACTATGTCGTTGGAAATGGGCACAAGGCAAAATTGCGTCTCTGCCAAGCACCCGGAATGACAAGCCTGCTGCTTCCGGATCAGAACGTGCTATCGCATTTCGCGAAATTTGCCGAATGGGGCAGCGTGGTCAGCGAACATCCGGTCCAGACCCGCCGGCTCGACGATATTGCCGAAATCCGGGATCTGGATCTCCTGAAAATTGACGTTCAGGGCTCTGAGCTGGCTGTCTTCGGAAGCGGGCGGCAGAAGCTGAAGCAGGCGGTCGCCATTCAAACGGAGGTCTCGTTCCTTTGCCTTTACAAGGAGCAGCCGACATTCGGCGATATCGATGGGGAATTGCGGAAGCAGGGGTTCGTTCCTCACGCCTTTACGGCTATCAATCAGCGTATGATCGCTCCCTTGAGCGACCCATCCAATCCCTACGCGGCGATGAACCAGTTGCTGGAAGCAGACATCGTCTATGTACGAAATTTCATGCGGCCAGCCGACATGACGGACGAACAACTGAAACATCTCGCGATGATCGCTCATCATTGCTACCGTTCGTTCGACCTTGCCGCGAACTGCATTCACCACCTGATTGCGCGCAAGACGATCCCCGATCAGTCGATTCACGATTACATGGCGTCGATCCAGCTTCCGCAACGCTGAATTGATTGCACGATCGCGGGACGCGAAAAAGTATGCGCGCACCTAGATGCGCGATCGCCAGATCCGCCAATGTTACGGCGACATCAGCGCGGCCTCGTCGGTCCAGAGATTGAACCAGACGCCGTCCCTGCGCCGGCACGGAAACGACCAGGGCAGTACCCCCGTCTTGTGCAGACGGCCGAGTTCCAGATCGTACTCATCGGGAGCGATCTGAATCGGCAGCCATCGTCCATTGGTGTCCCTCATGCCGCACCGGTCTTATGTGGCGGCGCGACGAAGACCTTGATCCGGCGCAATCGGACCCACCCGTGCGAACACGGGTGTGGATGCGTTCCTCGGTTCAGTGGGTGGAGACCCACGCCCTCGCCTCGCGCTGCGCGGCGGAGATCTCGGCGTCCGACATTTGGCCGGCCACTTCCTGGCGCAGCGTGACGGCGTCCTTGCGGCCCTTCAGGGCTGCGAGGTTGAACCATTTGTGCGCTGCGACGAGGTCGACCAGGCCCGAGCGGCCGCTCGCCCAATAGATCCCGCGCTCGAACAGCACATCCGACAGCGCGCTCGCGTCGATCGGCGTTGCCGCCTCCAGATCGAAAGTACCCTGAAACATCACGCATCCCCTGTTTTCTTATGCCGCCTCGTTCCCCCGAGCGCGGCTCCCGTCCAACTCTGATGTGCATGACCCTTGCCGGGATCGTGCACTGTTCAACTCATCCCCGAGTCTTCTTGGCCATTGCCGTTTGCCGGCTTGTTGGAGGCGATGATGGCGGGCAAATTTGAATGGCAGTTTAAGTATCGCGA
>DATMHD010000179.1:0-8698 GCA_035555075.1 Sphingomicrobium sp.
GAACCACTCTGCGGCTCTCTGCTCTGCGAGCTCTGCGGCTCTGGGTCGCCACGCGGCCTTGCCGGCATCGGCGTCCTGAAGGGTGCCAGTGCCTGCGTGCTGACAACCCACGGGCTGATGGTCGTCAAAAAGTTCTTCGCCAGGAAAGGACCGAGCGGCTGATACTCCCAGGCCTGAAGGTCGCGGGCCGACCAGTCGTTCAGAAGGCAATAGCCTGCAATATGGTCGCCTGCTTCGCCAACCGGGATCGGCGCTCCAAGCTCATTGCCCTCGCCGATCCAGATGCCAAGCTCGAGCTCATAATCGAGGCGCCGGCTCGGCCCATATTCGGGAGCCTCGGCATCGGGCGGCTTTCGCTGGCCACTCGGGCGGATGACGGGCTCTCCCGAAGCCCGCACCGAGCTTGCCCGGCCGTGATAGCCGATGGGTACATATTTATAATTGGGAAGGAGCGGATTGTCCGGCCTGAACTGCTTGCCGACGTTGGTCGCATGATGGATGCCGACATAGAAATCCGTGTAATCGCCAATGATGCACGGGACGTGGAGACGGACCTCAGTCTGGCCAACGAGCTGCGGCTCGACATCGTCGCGATATCTCCCGTCGCTGAGGATCTCGCAGAGCCGTTGCCGGAGCGCATGGCCTGCCACCGGGCCGCGGGCGAGCCAACTGTTGAGTACCGGCTGCGAGAGGTCGCCCAGCCACTCCTCCTCGAGAAGGTCGGCGATACCGCCAAGGTCGAGGACGAAGTCCCCGATCGCAACGCCGATCTTCCGCCGCCGCTCGCCAACCGAGAAGATGCCGAGCGGCAGGTTCTGGATCGGAAAGTCGCTCCCTTGCGCGCTTTCGCACCAGCTCTTGAGCGAGGGATCGTTGGTGGAATCGATCATGGGAGCCTGGCCTTTGGAAAACCGGTCCATGCCATGTCATAGTCGCTCTGGGCCCGCTCCAAGGCATAGGCAGTCGGCGAATAAGGCCAGCACGTCTCGACCATGAATGCCATGGTCCCTTCGATCTTCACCGGCTTCAATTCCGCTTCGCTCGCCTTTTTCCAGCTTTCGACGTCGGGCCCGTGGCCGCTCATGAGATTGTGAAGCGAGAGGCCGCCCGGCTGGAAGCCTTCGGCCTTGGCGTCGTAAGAGCCCAGGATAAGCCCCATGGCTTCGCTCATGACGTTCCGGTGGAACCACGGCGGGCGGAACGTATCCTCACCGACCATCCATCTTGGCGGGAAGATTACGAAATCGGCATTGGCACGTCCCGGAACATCGCTCGGGCTCGTCAGCACGGTGAAGATCGAGGGATCGGGGTGATCGAAGCTGATGGATCCGATCACGTTGAAGTGCGATAGATCATAGCGATAGGGGACGTAGTTGCCGTGCCAGGCAACGACGTCGAGCGGCGAATGATCGAGGGTCGTCGTCGATAAGGACCCAAGCGACTTCTGGATGACCTCGGTCGGCTCATCCTTGTACTCGAACCAGGCGACGGGCGTTTCGAAGTCGCGGGGATTTGCAAGGCCGTTCGAGCCGATCGGCCCAAGTTCCGGGAGACGGAACGGAAGACCGTGGTTCTCGGCAACATAACCCCGGCTTGTGCCGTCGACCTCGACCCTGAACCTCACTCCCCTCGGAACAAGCCCCAGCGAACCAGGGGCCACGTCCATGCGCCCGAATTCGGTGAGGATGTGGAGGATGCCCTCCTGCGGGATGATGAGGAGCTCGCCATCCGCATCGACGAAGACGCGGCCGGTCATGTCCTTCGATGCACTGTAGACATGGACAGCGACGCCTTCGAGATCCTTGGGATCCCGGTTCACGAGCATCGTCACCATGCCATCGATGAAGTCGCTGTCTTCGGGCAGGTCCGCCGGCGGATCCCAGCGAAGGCGGTTGGGCGCCAATGGCTCCTTGCTGACACCCGGCGCGAACAGGGAGGCACCTTCGTATCGCACGAACGGACGGTGGTCGGCCGTCGGGCGCATCCGGTAGAGCCACGACCTCCGGTTCTCGTGTCGGGGCGAGGTAAAGCTGCTTCCCGACAATTGCTCGGCGTAGAGGCCAAAGGGCGGTCGCTGCGGCGAATTTCGCGCCTTGGGCAATGCTCCTGGAACAGCTTCGCTTTCGAAATGACCGCCAAGGCCGGTCAGATAGTGAAGGGCGTCGGTCATTGGGCGCGTTGGTTACCGCCTCAGCCGCACACAATCAAACGGGCGCGGCCCGAGAGCCGCGCCCGCGCCCGGACGGGGACTCGCAACCCGCCCGCGCTCAAGCTGACCCTCTCCTCGTCAGCTGTGGTTGACGTTCACGTCGATCTTGTTGGGAATGGTGACATTCGTGCTGTGGCCAAGGCCGAGCTGGCCCCGGAACAGATAGAGAAGCACCAGTACCACGATGATAACGAGCACGACTGCAAGCACGCCGCCTCCGCCGCCTCCGCCCGTCTCCACTACGGTCGTGTGTTCGCGCGGGGCATCATCGCGATCATCGGCCATTGGAAACTCTCCTTGTCCTGTTGTGTTGGCGAAACGAACGAAGTTCCGCGAACGCGGTTCCGCTAGGGCGAGGAGGAGCATGAAGAGACTGGTGATCATCGTAGCGCTTGTTTTTGCTGCAGGCGCTTGCGCAAAACATGAGGCCCCCGAGCGGGAGGCGCCGGCCCGCGAGCCCGTCCTTCGTCCACTGCCGAAGGCACGGCCCACGATCGATCCCAAGAGCAGTGAAGCTGCCGAGGATCTCGTCCAGGGCTTCGTCCGGCTGGTGAACGCCGGCCGGCTCAACGAGGCCTATATGCTCCTTGGCGCCAATGCTCCGCCCCGGGCCGAGTTCGACCAGCGCTTCGCCAGATATTCCGGGCTACGAGCGACATCCGGAACCGCCGGCGCGCAGGATGGCGCTGCGGGCTCAATCTACGTCTCGGTGCCGATTACTCTTTCAGGGAAGGTCAACGGCGAAGAGGTCCGCGATCATGGAAGCGCGGTCCTGAGACGGGTGAACGATGTTCCAGGTTCCAGCGAGATGCAGCGCCGCTGGCATATCGAGCGGATCGACTGGGAGAAAAACTAGAGCGCGTTCAGCGCCGTGTTTTCGGCGCTCGCCTGCGCCGCATTGGCGTCACCCTGCGGCTCGGAGACCGCGACGTCATAGGCAAACCAGATGATGCCTGCCGCAAAGATGAGCGCCATCCAGCGGCTCTTGAAAATCCAGCTCGTCTTCATCGGGAACATGGCCGCGATCATGCACCAGCCGCTTTAAGATTGGGTTTCTTGAGCTTCCCTCGTGATCTCGCGGTAGGGAAAACGGTCACGGATGCGGGTGTTGAAGTAGATGCCCTTGGCGAATGCACCGCGGAACGCGTCGGCGACTTCCTGGGGAACGCCCGAATAGACATATTTACGGCCAGTCGTGAACTCGACCCACAGGTTCGCTTCCATCTCATCATAGACGAAGCGGCGGATCTCGTTCGACGGCATGGGAAGTGTAACGCGTCAGCTGGCGTCTGGAGCCGGAACTCTCATTGGCCGACCAAGGCCAAGCGCTGCAGCCATGCCGCCAAGTGCAAGAACGGCTCCTGAAACCGCAAGCGCCGTCCAGTGATAACGTTCAAGCCAGGTTGAAAAACCCATTGCGATGACGGGCACGATGACCCCGGAATAGGCGGCCTTCGCAGGGCCGATCCTCCGAACGACGGGATAATAGAGGCTGAACGTCAGGACGGACGCGAAGAAGGATAGATAGAGAATGCCGAGCCAATAGGCAGGCCGATCATCGAACACGGGCGGGCCCGTCATCGTCCAGGCGATGATCGCGTCGATGAGCGCGCCCGCGGCCATCGACCAGGCAAGTAGGCTGAAGAGCGGGAAGCGACGAATCTCGGGCCGCGCCTGGACGACGTTTGCGGTCGCCGCACCCATCATGCCCACGAGCGTGATCCCGATGCCGGCGATGACCTGGCCGCTGTTCGCCGGGTGCTCGCGAAGCTCATGGGCGAAGAGAAGGGCAATGCCGCAGACCGCGACGAGCGAGCTCCACCCAAAACGCCTCGTCGGTCGCTGCCCGAGCCAGGCCCAGCCCATCAAGGTCGCGGGGATGAGGAGGAGCGCGAAGACGGTTGCGACCACGCCCGACGTGATATGCCGCTCGGCAAGATAGACCGCGTTGAAATTGATGCAGAATTGCGTGACGCCCAGGAAGGCGGCGGCGGCCAGCCCCTTGGCTCCCACCTTGAGGCTCTCCCCCCGCCAGGCCGCGGTGACCGCCATTGCGATCGCCGCGACGATGAAGCGGTAGGTAACCGACCATTGCGCCGGGACGAGCCCCAGCTGGCTCCGGATCACGATCCAGGTCGAGCCCCAGATCGCGGTGAAGATGATGAAGGGCAGCGTGACGCTGCGAAAGTTCGAATGATGCGCGCTCACAGCGCGGCGATTGCGGAGGCGAGCCGGTCGAGCGCTTCGCCCGTCTGGTCCCAGCTGGTGACGAGCCTGATCTCGCCCCGTCCCCAGTCATAGAAATCAAAGCCGTCGGCCCGAAGCTTCCTCGCTTCCTCCTCCGTCACATTGAGGAAGAGTTCGTTCGCTTCGACGGGATGGACAAGGCGGTGGGGCGCCGCGTTCGCGAGCGTCCTTGCAGCAGCGTTCGCTGAACGGGCGTTTTCGAGCCAGAGGTCGTTTTCGAGCATCGCGAGAATCTGCGCTGCAAGGAAGCGGCCCTTCGAAAGAAGGTGGCCGGCGCGCTTTCGCCTTACTGCGATCTCGTCTGCAAGCTCGGTCTTGAAGAGGATCAGCGCCTCGGCGTTGAAGCCGCCATTTTTGACGAAACCGAACGAGAGTGCATCGACACCCGCGCGCCAGGTCACATCGGCGATCTTCTCGCCGCTGCTTGCAAGCGCGTTTGCAAGACGCGCTCCATCCATGTGGAAGGCAAGACCTCTGCGCCCGGCGAGCCGGCCGAGGACTTCAACCTCGCTTGCACGGTAGACGAGGCCATATTCCGTCGCATTGGTGATGGACAGTGCAGCCGGCTGCACCTGGTGGACGTCGGCCCGGATCGCGTCGCAGGCAGCTTCCACAGTTTCCGGGGTCACCTTGGCGCCGGGCCCATCGAGGAGAACGAGTTTCGCGCCGCCCGTGAAGAAGCCGGGCGCCCCCGCTTCGTCCACCTCGATGTGGGCATCGCGGTGGCAAAGGATCGAGCGATAAGGCGGGCAGAGAGCCGCAAGCGCAAGACAATTGGCGGCCGTTCCCGTCGTCACCCAGAAGGCGCGGACCTCGGTGCCGAACAGATTGGAAAAGGCCCCATCGAGAGCGCGGCTCCATTCGTCGCCATCATAGGCGGTATCGAGCCTGTTCGCGCTCGTGATGGCTTCCAGGACTTTCGGGTGGGCCGCGGCGGCATTGTCGGAGAAGAAACGCATGGCCGCTGCGTCAAGCGCAAGGCGGGGGCCAAGGCAAGGGGCCGGGCCAAGGTAATGGTCAGTCCTCGTCTTTGGCTTGAGGCTCCACAAGTGCCCTCGACTGGGCCTTGCGCTTGCGCAGATTGTCGCGAAGCGCCGCCGCCAGCCGTTCTTCCCGTGTCTTCTCTTTGTCAGCCATGCCAAGGACATGGGCTGAAGGAACCGGGACGGCAACGGGTTGACAGGGCAAGGGCCGCCCCGTCATAGGCGCGCGTCCTTCCGACAACGTGCTGCCGTAGCTCAGTGGTAGAGCGCATCCTTGGTAAGGCTGAGGTCGTGAGTTCAATCCTCACCGGCAGCACCATTTCTCAGCCCGGAAGGCCCATCAAGGGCTAACGTCGGGCGGCAGATCGGGACAGTTGACGGAAGCCTCAGGCGTCCCGGTCGCGAAGCGGCTTTTCGCCAAGCGCGCTTTCGATTCCTCCAGCCACGGCGTCCCCGAGCCAGATGACGGCTCCAAGAAGGATGATGGCAAGCACGAGAAATATAGCGTCAATCACGACTCGACTCCGTGATTTCCCTTTTATCCACAATGAATTAAACGCGCAATTAATGAGACATGGAGCTTCTGTCATATTCCGGGACAGAAGATCTCAGCGCGGCCGGTTTGTCGTGCCCTTCCCAGGCGTGATGAACAGCGCCACCACGGGCTCCTCCGCGTCGGCAGTATGCCAGACGCCGCGAGGATTGATCGCATAATCGCCGGGTCCCAGCTCGTGGGACTTGCGGGATCCGTCCGGCAACTCCTGGTGGAGGGTCATATGGCCAGCAACGACCGCGACCACTTCCTCGCCCTGCGGGTGCATCTCCCAGCTCGTCCAGCTTTCCTCGAAGCGGAACAGACTGACGAGCCTCCCTTCCTCGAGATCGTCGGCATGGCGCTCGCCATATTCCTCATACCATTCAGGCCCGGTGAACTTGGGCTCCGACACCGCACGAGCGCCAATGCCGAGGTGAATCGGGTGATCGTAGAGGGATTTTGCGGCGCTCATTCCCCGCCCATCACAAAGGCGTTGAGCTTGTTGCCATCGGGATCGCGAAAATAGCCGGCATAGAATCCGCCGCCGCGGTCGCCCGGCGCCCCCTCGTCGGTCCCGCCGTTCGCGAGCGCGATGTCGTAGATGCGTTGCACTTGCGCCTGGTCCTTGGCTGCAAGAGCGACCATGGTTCCGTTTCCGACGCTTGCGGCATTTCCGTCGAAGGGTTTGGTGATGCCGATCCCGGCGCCGCCGCCCGCGTCGCCCCAGGCGATGAACTGCTCATTTTCCATCATCCGGCCGACGCCCAGTTCCCGGCAGAGGGCATCATAGAATTTCGCCGACCTGTGCCGGTCGTTCGTGCCGAGCGTCACATATCCGATCATTGACCATTCTCCTTACCGAGTCGGGTGGAGAACATTACAAGAACAAAGCTAGTCGGTCAAAATCGGCGCGCAGGCCTCCCGAAGCCAGTCGAGATCGGAACCCGAAAGCGTCGGACCGATCCGCGCAAGGACGTGCGCATGGTAGCAATTTAGCCAGATGACCTCTTCGGGATCGAGCATCTCGGCATCGATGAGGCGGCGCTCGATGGGAGCAAAGGTCAGCGTCTCGAAACCCAGCATCTCCTTTTCGGCGCCCTCGATCTTGCGATCGACAACGAGCACGAGATTCTCGATGCGGATCCCGTATTCCCCCGTCTTGTAATAGCCGGGCTCGTTCGAGAGGATCATGCCCACCTGAAGCGGCTCGTCGCCGCCGGCCTGCGAGCTTCCGACGGGCGAAATCCGCTGCGGCCCCTCATGGACGGAAAGGAAGCTTCCGACGCCGTGGCCGGTCCCATGGGCATAATCGAGCCCCGCTTCCCACAGAGGCCGCCGCGCGAAGCTGTCGAGCTGGCTCCCGCGCGTCCCCTTCGGGAACACGGCAGTCGCAATCGCAATATGGCCCTTGAGGACGCGGGTGAAGCGATCGCGCATTTCCTCAGTGGGCTCGCCGATCGCGACGGTCCTCGTGATGTCGGTGGTGCCGTCGACATATTGCCCGCCCGAATCGATGAGGTAGAGAGTCCCCTTCTCGAGCTTACGGTTGGTCTTCTGGCTCGAGCGGTAATGGACGATCGCGCCATTGGGCCCGGCACCCGAAATGCTGTCGAACGAGAGATCGCGAAGCTCTGCATTCTCGCGTCGAAGCGCCTCCAGGCGATCCGAGGCCTTCAGCTCGTCGACATCGCCCTTGGGCGCTTCTTCGTCGATCCAGTGAAGGAAGCGGACGATCGCGGCGCCGTCGCGTTCCTGCGCGGCGCGGTGTCCCGCGATCTCCGCCTCGTTCTTGATCGCTTTGGGAAGAATGGTTGGATCGCGCAGCGGCAGGATCTTGGCGCCGGCCCTTTCGAGTGCCTCGAAGATCGCCGCGACCGCGCGCTCGGGATCGACGACGACAGTCTTGCCCTTGAACTTGGAAAGCTCGGTCTCGAATTCGTAGCGCTCATGGAGCCGGACGCCGTTCCCGAGATGCTGGCGGACGTCGGGCGCGATCTTCTCCGAGGCGACGAAGAGATCAGCCGTACCGTCCGAATGGACGAGGGCATAGGCAAGCGCGACGGGCGTATGGGTGACGTCCTGCCCGCGGATGTTGAAGGCCCACGCAATCGAATCGAGCGCCGAGAGCACCGCCGCGTCCGCCTTGTGCTTGGTGAGCCAGTCGCCGATCTCGGTGCGCTTCTCGGCCGCCGACTTGCCGGCGTGCTGATCCGACTGGACGACGAGGTGCGCCTTGGACGCCTCGGGACGGTCCTTCCAGATCTCGTCAATGGGATTTCGTTCGACGGGCACCAGCTCGGCGCCGCGGCTCGCCAACGCTTCCTTGGCTTTCTTCACCCATTCGCGGGTGTGAAGCCATGGATCATAGCCGATCCGCGCGCCCTCGGGCGCATGCTCCTCGAGCCACTGTGTCGTGCTCGTTTCGGGAACAGACTGGTAGCTCCATTCGGTGGGGCTGACCTGCTGGCGGACCTGGAGCGTGTAGCGCCCGTCGACGAAGATTGCCGCTTCCTCAGGAAGAACGACGGCCGAGCCGGCCGAGCCTTCAAAGCCCGTCAGCCAGGCAAGCCGCTGGGCATAGCTCCCGACATATTCGCTCATATGCTCGTCGGTGAGCGGGACCACGAACCCGTCGAGCTTTTCGAGCTTCAGCTGTTCGCGAAGGGCCTTCAGGCGGTCGGCATAGGTGGACATCGGCTATACTCCCGTTGAAGCTGAGCTAGT
>DATMHD010000180.1:0-4158 GCA_035555075.1 Sphingomicrobium sp.
CGTGTAGGCACTGCGGATGCCCGACTGGCCAAGGATGAAGCCGCCGGTCGGAAAGTCCGGTCCTTTGACATGCTCCATCAGCGCTTCCGAACCGATCGCCGGATCATCGATATAGGCCCTGCAGGCAGCGAGGACTTCGCCAAGGTTATGCGGTGGGATGTTGGTGGCCATGCCGACGGCGATTCCGCCGGCGCCATTGACGAGCAGATTGGGGAAGCGGGCCGGAAGGACCTGCGGCTCGCGTTCGGACGCGTCATAATTGGGCTGGAAGTCGACCGTGTCGCGGTCGATGTCGCCAAGGAGGAAGTTGGCGACTTTGGCAAGACGCGCCTCGGTGTACCTCATGGCCGCTGGCGGATCGGGGTCCATCGACCCGAAATTGCCCTGGCCGTCGATCAGTGGAACGCGCATTGACCAGCTCTGGGTCATTCGCGCGAGCGCATCGTAGATCGCAGCGTCGCCGTGCGGGTGATACTTACCCATGACGTCACCGACGATGCGGCTCGATTTGCGGTAGGGCCGGCCGGCGACATAGCCGGCTTCCTGACAAGCGAAGAGGATCCGTCGGTGGACGGGTTTCAGGCCGTCGCGAACATCAGGCAGCGCGCGGCTCACGATGACGCTCATCGCGTAATCGAGATAGGAGGTCTTCATCTCCTCGACGATGGAGATTGGGGCGATGTCGCTGTCGCCGCCTGACGGTGGATTGCTATTGTTGTTAAGGTCGTCGATCGGCGGTTCGGTAGCCAAGAAAAATCCTGTCGCTTAAAGGTGCACGCGAGGGTTGCGCGCTTCAGCGCCACCCCCCTCATTCCTACCTAGTGCATTTGTCGAGGATTGCCACCCCGCGCGTACGCGCGCGCGAGCGGCCGGAATCGGGATTTGGCAATTTCCTAGCCAAATCAGATGGTTCAAAGGATGTTCAGGACAGCGCTGCCAATGAACTTGGCCTCGCAACATTCCGGGTCTAAGGCGCCGCCGTTATTCGCGGCCTGCGCGCTTGGCCGCAAGGAGAGAGGGTATCCCATGAAGCTCATCACGACTACTGCGCTGGCGCTTGTCGCTGGCGCGATCGCTGCTCCCGCCGCCGCGCAATATGGAGCAACCGCTCAGCGGCAGCAGGGCGCCCAGGCTCCCGCGGCCGCAACCCAGGCCCAGCAGCCGCAGATCAAGCCCTCGAGCAAGGCGCTGAAGGCGCTTGTCGACCTCCAGACCACCGTGAACAACAAGGATTATGCCAACGTTCCGGCAAAGGTCGCCGCAGCCAATGCAGTCGCGAGCACCAAGGAAGACCGCTATCTCATCGGCCAGATGGAGCTCAAGGCGGCGGTCGGGGCCAACGACAAGACGGCGATGGCAACTGCGATCGATGCAATTGCGAACTCTGGCTACGGCAATGCAGCGACGAACGCGAAGCTCTACACGAGCCTTGGTTCGGAGCTCTACAACGCCAAGCAATATCCGCAGGCCGCCGCGGCGTTCCAGAAGGCAATCGCGCTCGATCCGAGCGACCCGCAGGCCGGGACCCTCCTTGGTGAAGCCTATTTCGCTGAAGGCCAGAAGGCCCAGGCAGCTGCCCAGTTCCAGAAGGCCATCCAGGCGAGCGTCGCTGCCGGCCAGAAGCCGGAAGAGTCGCTGATCAAGCGCGCCGTTGCAGTTGCCTACGAGAGCCAGTCGCCGTCGGCCGTCGATCTTGCCCGTCAGTGGGTCGCTGCTTATCCCAACGCGAGCAGCTGGCACGATGCGATCGCCATCTATCGCAACCTCAACCATCCTGACGCAGCGATGGAGTTCGACCTTCTTCGCCTCGCGCGTGTGACCGACGCGCTTCAGGGTACCGGCGACTATCACGCCTACGCGTATCAGGCCGCCGACCAGGCCAATTATGGCGAGGCGAAGTCCTTGATCTCGGAAGGGGTTGCAGCCGGAAAGATCAAGTCAACGGATCCGATCGTCCAGGAGATCCAGGGAGTCCTCAAGGCAAAGCCTGCGCCGACTGCAGCCGACCTTGCAGCTGCCGAGAAGGGAGCACGGGAGCCCAACGCCTTCCTGCGCGTCGGTGACCGCTACTATGGCGCCGGTAATTACGCAAAGGCGGCCGAACTCTATCGCGAAGCAGTGCAGCATGGCGCGGACAAGGACATCGCCAACCTGCGTCTCGGCGAAGCGCTTGCAAGGACCGGCGACAAGGCCGGTGCGACTGCAGCGCTGAACACCGTCAGCGGAACGCGTGCAGAGATTGCCAAATATTGGCTCACCTACGTGAACCAGCGCGGCTAACGCGGTTTCGCTTGAACCCTTCGATGAGGGGCGCCGGCCACGCCGGCGCCCCTTTTTTGTGCGCTCGGGACCTGTCCGGTTACGGGACAGTTAATCAAAAGCTCCTTAGCGGATTGTAAACCCTCGCATAGAGCGACAGGAGGGCGCGTCCGAAGGAAAACAGTCAACAGTGCGGTTCGACGATCGTCTCATGACGGTGCTCAATCAGCCGGCCGAGGATCGTCACGACGTGGCGGTGCGGTGGCGCCAGCTCGTTGACCTTGTCGCGCGCGCCGGAGCGAACAGCGCAAGTCCGATCGTTGCCGAGGCGCTCGAAGCGATCCGGAGCGAAGCACCAAGTGTGGACGAGGGACTGCGCGCGGCAGCGGCAAGGGCAGTGGCAGCGCTTCCGCTTCCCCTGGGGCTCCTTCAATATTTCGCGTCGGACAGCCTTACGGTTTCAGCGCCCGTACTGGCGGCAGCAACGCTAGATGCGCATCAATGGCATGTCCTTGACGAGATTGCAGATGCGGAGACGCGCGGCTTTATCGCAGCGCTTCATCCCGAACTTCGGAGCGAGCCGCCCGGAACCATCATTGCACGGCCGACTGAGGCTCTGGCCTCTGAAAGCCGCTCTGCTCCCGAGGCTCAGTCCGAGCCGCCGGCATACGCACCGCCCTCGCTTCATGAAGTGGTCGAGCGGATCGAGCAGCGGCGTCGCCTCCGATCCGCGCAATCGCCCGAGCCTCCAGGCGCGCCAGCCGGCCCGGTGCAGGAGTCGCCCGCCCTGTTCCGGTGGGAATGTGGACCAGGCGGCGAAATCGCCTGGGTCGAGGGCGCGCCCAGAGGCCCCCTGATCGGCCGCTCCATCGCAAGGATCGTCGAGAGCGATGGGGATCGCATCGATGCGGAGGTCGTGCGCGCCTTTGCGATCCGGGCGCCGTTCCGGGATGCACTGCTGACGGTCGCCGGGGCGGGCCCTGTTGCGGGAGAGTGGAAGATCAGTGGAGTCCCGGCTTTCGAACCCTCCGACGGGCGCTTTGCCGGCTATCGCGGGGTAGCATTGAGGGAAGAGCCGCAAGCCGCTCCCGCCGCGGTCCGCGAGAGAATTGCAGACGTTCTTGCCGATCCTGATTCGCTTCGCGAACTGGTGCATGAGATCAAGACGCCGCTGAATGCGATCATCGGCTTTGCCGAGATCATCGAGGGTCAGTATCTTGGCCCCGCCGACCGCGGGTATCGCGACCGGGCAGCGGAGATTGTCCGACAGGCCCGCATGCTTCTCACCGCCATCGACGACCTCGATTTTGCTGCGAAGATCCATTCGGCAGCAGGCGTTGCCCGAGAACGGCTGGATTTGGCGGGCCTGGTTCACCGCGATTCGCGCGAGCTGCGCGAAATCGCATCGAGGCGCGGTCTCGAGCTCGAGCTGAGTTTGCCAAGGCAGGAAGTGCCCGCCCGGGTCCAGCCGGAGCTTGCCGACCGGCTCCTGTTCCGGCTGTTTGGTGCGCTTTGCGAGAGCGCGCAGGCTGGCGAGCGATTAGAGGTCCACGCTGAAGTCCTTGGCGAAAAAGCGCGCATCACTATTTCGCGACCCTCTGGCCTGCGGGGCCTTTCAGATGCCGATTTCTTCGAAACGGGCCGTGGAGAGGTGATGGACGGCGGCTTTGCGCTGAGGCTGGCGCGGGGCCTCGCGCGCATCGCGGGCGGCGACCTTGCGAGCGGTCGCGACAGTTTCGCTCTGGCGTTTCCGCGCGGCTGAGGCATTGCGCCTTGGCGCAGAGCCCAGCCTTGTCTATCTCGCGGTGCGACCGGGGAGGGCCTGTAGCTCAACGGTAGAGCCGGCCGCTCATAACGGCTAGGTTGTAGGTTCGAATCCTGCCGGGCCCACCATCATTG
>DATMHD010000181.1:0-3468 GCA_035555075.1 Sphingomicrobium sp.
CCAAGGTCGAGGATTCGAAGCGGGCGAAAATCAGGACGGACATGCTTCACCCAGCGGCTGATCACGCGCGCGACGCCGCCCCAGCTGCGGAAATTCATGCTGGCCGTGAACACCCTTGATCCGAGACTGACGACGGCGCCCTGCGCAACGTCGTCCTCCACCCATTCGGAGTGGAAACAGCCGGGCGTCAGGTGAACGTCGAGTGCTGATACATATCGTGGGATCTCGAGGTCGGGCGCCAGTCTCAGCGACCCGCCCGACGGGCTTCGCTCGACGGCATCGCGCGCTACCTTGATCATCTCCGGAAGCGCACGTTCGACGGAATCCTGGACCGAAAGGAAACACATCTCCTGGGCGTTGTAGCGAAGGCTGCTGTAGAGCTGGTACGAAGGCTCGCTGTGCATCGCAGCTTCAATCGATTTAGCGCTGTCGAGCCTCTCGCCTCGGGCCTCTGCAGCGGGCTTCACCCGCATTTCGAAATCCGACCGCGTGAGCTCGGACATATCCTGGATGGCATAGCGTCGAAGGGCGCTGCAGAATCGTTGCCTACCCCTCTCGGCGAGTGTCGGCTGGGCCAGCGACTCGATATCGGGAATGGTGGAATTCCTTCGGTCGAGCGATGCCTGCGAAGCCATAGGGCGCCTCCATGTCCGCGAAGAAACACTTGTAATTCCACGATCTTGCGTCCGGGCATCTGGTGAGTGCAAGGGCGTTTACGACCGCTGAATAGCCATATATCTAGTACAAATGGCTTTGCCAATGAGAGACATGGCCGGTGTCGTTGGGACGGATTTGGCTGCCCATTCAACCACCAACGCGGCACTCCTAAAGTTAGAAGGCGTCCGACAATGAGCCTCGAACAGGAAATCACGAACGCTCTCCAAACCTACTTCGAAGCGTGGAACCGGTACGACGTCCCGGCCATGAAGGACCTCTGGGATCAGGATGAACCGACACCGATCTATCTCGCCGAGGAATGCGAACCGCACATGGGCTGGCCGGCTATCCTTAAATATTGGGACGTCGATCGTTCCAAGTCGCAGCGGCATCTCACCTGGCGAGATTTGACGGCAGTCAGGGGAAGCGAGGACGTTGCACTGGCCTTCTTCCACTGCAACTGGAGCACCTACATTCCGGGGAACCGTCTTTATCCCAAGCCCTTCGGCGGCCCTGTACGGATCAGCATGGCCCTGCGTCGCAAGCCCGTCGGATGGCGGATCTTCCACTATATCGAAGCTCCGCTCGCATCGATCGTCCAGCTTCGACAAGCACACGAGGCGGCCGTCGAGCCAGCGCTTCACGAACGTCTTGCCGGGATGGGCATCACCTACTGAACCTTGCGCGCCCGCCAAGGCGGAGCGCCAAGCTTGGCCGCTTCCTTCCTGCTTCGTACGGCAGCCTTGGATTTTTGCGGAAGACCGGCCACTTGGCGTTCGACTGCCAATAATTATCGGCCAGTTCCAGTTTCTTGGTGAACCCGACGAAGCGCAGGACCGCGCCGCGCACGGTCAATCTAAGCTAGCGAGCGCTCCAGTTTGAATCCCGGTAGACTTCGCGCCCTCCGACATAGGTTGCGAGCGCTTTCATCTGCGGGATCTGCTTTACCGGGACGGTTAGAAAATCGTTCGAAAGAACCGCGAAGTCGGCGAGCTTCCCGGGCTCGATGGACCCTTTGTGCTTCTGTTCGCCAATAAGCCTCGCATAGTTGATGGTGATGAGCTTCAGGAGGTCGGAGCGCGAACCGACGGCTTCATCGGCACCGTAGACGCCGTCGCTCATCGTGTCGCGCGTGAGGAAGTGATAGAGTTCGAAGAACGGATTGAAGGGCACGACGGGGGAGTCGGTGCCGCCTGCCACAATGAGACCCGACTTCTCAAAGGTTCGAAGCGGCGTCACGTGCGCGGCGATGTCGGATCCCCAGTACCGCTTGAGGACCGGCGCTGCGAGGAAGAGATGGTCCTGGACCGACAGCGCGACGTCGAGCTTCTCGAGCTTCTCGAGCTGCTCCGGGCGGACCACAAAAGCATGTTCAATCGCCCAGCGCTTGCCTCTGATCGGCTGGTCGGCATTCGCCGCTGAATAAGCAGTGAGCACCTCGTCGATCCCGGCGTCCCCGACCGCGTGGGTGGTTGGTCGCCATCCAAGCCTGTTCAACTCTCGAACGACTTCCGTGTAATTGGCCTGCGGAACGACGGTAAGACCGCTGTAGGTGCCGCCCTTGCCCCAGGGCTCCTGATATGGGCGGCTGAGGTGACCGCCTTCAAAGCCTCCATCCACGATGAGCTTCACGCCGCCGATCCGCACCCAGTCGTCGCCCTCATCCTGCTTGACGTTCCATTTCGCGAGCAGGGCACGCGCTTGCTCCGCGCTCCTCAGCGTGAAGCCCGGAAGATAGACAATGTATCGAAGGGTGAGCGTCCCGGCATCTCTCGCCTGTTTCATCAGACGATAGGCGCTCAGAAGGTCACCCTTGTAGGCGCCGGGAATGCGGACTGCAGTAATGCCATACTCATTGAGCATTTTCTGCGTGCGCATGATGTCTGCCATGGAAAGCGGCGCTTCGGGCGGAAGATCGACCAGTGCCTTCGCATTGTCGAACAGTTCGCCCGTGAGCTCACCCGATTGATCGCGCGAAATCGCGCCTCCGGCCGGAACAGGAGTGGCCTTGGTGATATTCCACTTTTTCAGTGCCGCCGAGTTGAGGATCAACGAGTGTCCCCCTCTTGCAAGCACCACCGGGTTATTGGGCGAGACGCGATCGAGTTCGATCGCCGTCGGGAGCCGCTGCTCTTTCAGCTGCGCTTCGTGCCAGTCGGAGTTGCTGACTATGACAGCGCCCGGCTTTGCCGTGCGAGCTGCGGCCGCAACTGCCGCAAACAGGTCATCGAGAGTGCGTGCGTGTGAAAGGTCAATTCCTGCTCCGCCCCCCTCGTTATGGAAATGGTCGTCAGTGAGGCCCGGCGAGACGAAGGCCCCATGCAAATCCAGTAGCTTCGTCTTGGGACCCTTGTCGCGTGCAAGGACGGACCTGCTGGTCCCGACGTCGACGAATTTTCCGTCGGCAACTGCGAAGGCCTGGACGACGCGCGAATTGCTATCCGCCGTGAAGATCTTTCCGTTATAGACGATGAGATCGGCGGCGGCCGCCGCATGGACCGGAGCAGCAGTTGCAAGCAGGCTGCTCAAGATCACGCCATAAGCAACGTTCACCAGGCGCATGACGACTCACCCCCAAATTGTTTTAACGTTGAAATACTTTGCCTGGAGCGCCCACTTGTCAAGAAGTCCCGTCGCCACGGCTAGAAAGCGCTTAAGCCGGTGATTGCTCGGCCGATGATGAGGGCATGGACGTCGTGGGTGCCCTCGTAGGTATTGACCGTTTCGAGGTTGGCGGCGTGACGGATGACGTGGAACTCGGCGGAAATGCCGTTGCCGCCGTGCATGTCGCGGGCGACCCTCGCGATGTCG
>DATMHD010000182.1:0-3396 GCA_035555075.1 Sphingomicrobium sp.
AGGACGCCTGCAAAAAGTGCAACAATGAAGTTGCGGATCATTTCCCCCTGCCATTTGGTCTGCCCGAGGTTGAGCCTTGAGACGCCTTCAGGAAGGTTCTTCACGGACGGCAGATTTTCGATCTTCTTCCAGGCCTGTCCAGTGACGAACCCCGGCGCAAGGTCGGCTCCAATGGCGATCCGCCGCTGCTGCCCTGTGCGCTGAATGCTGACGGGGCCCGCGCCGAAGCTGATGTCTGCAACTGCCCGAAGCGGCACCGAGCCGCCACTTGCGGTCGGCACCGGCAGGTTCTCGAGCGTGGTGATGTCACGCCGCTGCTCCTGCGAGATTGAGACCTCGATCGGGATCTGACGGTCGGAAAGCGAGAATTTGGCACTGTTCTGCTCGATATCGCCAAGGGTTGCGATGCGGATCGTCTGGCTGGAGGGCGGCAGTCGTGACCCCAAGGTCCGCAGCAAGGTCGAAGCGTGGCCGGATCACGATTTCGGGCGTTGCTAGGTCTCCTGCGACCCTGGGAGCCCGAAGCTCGGGAAGCGGCTGCATTTCCGAGGCGATCTTGTTCGCCGTTGCGAGGAGAGCGGCGGGATCGTCTCCCCCGAGATAGAGCATGATGTCGCGCGATGCCCCGCCCGGGCCGCCGCCGTTCTGGCTCTGGAAGTTGACGCGGGCGTCGGGGATGGCGGCAAGCTTGGGGGCAAGTGCACGTTCGAACTGGGTGCTGGTGACCTTCCGGTCCTTCCGAAGCCTCAAGTCAACCGACCCGCTTCCAACCGAGATGCGTTCAAACGCGCGGTCCACGGCCGGGTCCTGGCGCACCAGGGCCGCAACCCTGTCAATGACGGCCTCCGTCTCCTCGAGTGTCGAGCCTGGCGGGAGGCTCACCTGCACCGTCGAAGTGTCGAGATTGACTGGTGGCTGGAATGTCATTGGGAGAGTCGCGATGAGGCCAGCAGTGAGGATGAGCGCCACGAGGCCCGCCACGACCATCACCAGCCGGTGATCGGACCTCAGACTCTTGATCTTGCCCCATCGCCCGGGACTGTTCTTCGCGAGCGCATGGGCTTTTGCCGTGTTCAGCGACCAGCTGAGGACGTTGAGGTACATGTCCATGGCGCGGCCCGAGGCATGGGGCTGAACGCCCTTGCTGCGAAGGAAATAGGCCGCGATCAGCGGGGTGATCATACGAGCCACGAGAAGGCTCATCAGCACCGCGACGACGATGGTGAACCCGAATGCCTTGAAGAACTGGCCCGAGATACCGGGCATTAGGGCAACGGGAAGGAAGACTGCAACGATCGACATGGTCGTTGCAAGGACCGCAAGTCCGATCTCGTCGGCAGCATCGAGCGCCGCCTGATAGGCCGATTTCCCCATCCGCATGTGCCGGACGATATTCTCGATTTCGACGATGGCGTCATCGACGAGGACACCGGCAACGAGGCTCAATGCGAGAAGCGACAGTTCGTTGAGGTTGATGTCGAGCATGCTCATGAACCAGAAAGCGGGGATCGCCGACATCGGGATCGCAAGCGCCGAAATCGCAGTCGCACGGATATCCCGAAGGAAGAGGAGGACCACGAAGACTGCGAGAACCGCGCCTTCGAGGAGCCCTTCGATCGCCGATTTGTACTGCCCCTTCGTATAATCGACCGAATTGTCGATTTCGGAGAAGCGCACGCGCCGATCGGATTTTTCGATCTTGTGGAGTTCGGCCCAGACGGCGTCATAGACCGATACGTCCGATGATCCCTTGGCGCGCTGGATATTGAAGCTGATCACCTGGCGGCCGTTGAGCTTCGCCAGGCTGCGCTGCTCGGAATAGGAATCCTTGACCGAAGCGATGTCGGCGAGGCGAACCATCCTGCCGCCAGGCAACGAGATCTGCGTCTGCGACAGCTCGTAGGCAGTCGGCGCATTTCCAAGAACTCGGACCGACTGCTCGGAGCCTGCGATCTCCGCCCGTCCTCCAGCAGCGTTCATGTTCAGCTGCCGAAGCTGCTGGTTGACCTGCGCGGCCGTCAGGCCCTGCGCCTGGAGGGCTGCCGGATCGAGGATGACCCGGATTTCGCGGTCGACACCGCCTTCTCGGGAGACGGCCGCAACGCCCGCAATACCCCTGAGGCGCTTGGCGACGTTGTTGTCGAGATACCAGCTGAGTTCCTCGAGCGTCATGTCGGTTGTTTCGGCGGCGATGAAGACGATCGGAGAACCGGATGTATCGAAGCGCTGGACGGTCGGCTCGAGGATGCCTTCGGGAAGATTGGCGCGGATCTGGGACACGGCGTTGCGAACGTCATTGACGGCGCGATCGACGGGCGTTCCGATCTGCAGCTGAACGACGGTCTGGCTGGAGCCCTCGCTCACTGAACTATCGATCTCGTCGACCCCGTTGACGCCCCTGACCGCGGCCTCGATCTGCTGCGTGACCTGCTTTTCCATTTCGGCTGGTGCGGCGCCTGGCTGGCTCACGCGCACGATGACGACCGGAAAGTCGATATCGGGGTTCTGAGTGATCGTCATCCGGCTGAACGAGACGATGCCAGCAAGCATCAGGCCCACGAACAGAACGATCGGGGCAACCGGGTTTCGAATGCACCAGGACGAGATGTTTCTGAAATTCACGGCCTAGAAACGTTCCGCCAGAGAATTGGGACCACAGGTCGGTGACCCTCCGACAAGCACAGGAGCGTGGCCGGGTCCATCCGGCCAGCCCGAGCTCGGGCCTCGCGATCGCTCGTGCGATCGGTTCCGACCGGCGGAATCGGGAGGAAGCTGGCCTGCTCCAACGGCATTTGTGCGAACTCCCGTCTTCGTGGCATAGTCCAAGGGCCAAACATCACGATCGGGGGGTGGATGGCGCCGCTCGTCCGTGCGGCAGCCGCCTGGATGCGCGAGCACGAGCTGGGGGTTCGAGCATGCGACCGTCATTCATGTCCGTTGCTGTTTTCGCGGCAATCCTTTCGCCTTCTCTTGCAGCAGGCGCAACTGCTCTTGCAGCCGCTGCTCCACTGGTCGGCGTTCCGCCGTCAGCCAAGCTTCGGGCAACGCGTTCGCACGCGCCTTGGCATGCCCAAATCTATTCCAATTTCACCGGCTGGACGGAGACTGATCTGAAGGCCCATAAATTGTGGGAGCTTCCGCATCGCTGCGGAGGGTCGCTCATCGCCGATAACTGGGTTCTCACCGCTGCCCACTGCATCGACCAGCAAAAGGTCGACAAGGGATATCGCGTCAGGCTCGGAACGACGGACATCGACGATAATTCGGGGATCACCTACCGGATCGACCGCATGATCATGCACGGTCGCTATGATCCGGTGCACCATCTCAACGACATCGCTCTGGTCCATTTAGTTGCGGACCAGCTCACCGATCGTTCCAAACCGGCCAATGTCG
>DATMHD010000183.1:0-2006 GCA_035555075.1 Sphingomicrobium sp.
GAAGCCCTTGTTTGGAATGAAGGGAAAGGGGTGGGCCGGGTCGATCGCCTGAGGCGTCCGGACCGGGAAGATCTGCTCGCGGAAATGCTGGTCGAGCCAGGTTTCCGTCTCGGCATCGAGGGGCTCCATGCCGACGACGCTCATGCCGGACGTTGCAAGCTCCGCCTGGAGCGTGGCCCACACTTCGTGCTGGCTGGTGACGAGGCGGTCCGCCTCGGCAATGACTGCCGTCAGCTGTTGCCCGACGGTGAGCCCGTCCGGCGAGATCTCCTCGACGCCCATCGTCTGGTGCGCCTTCAGGCCCGCTACCCGGACCATGAAGAATTCGTCGAGGTTGCTGGCCGAGATGGAGAGGAATCGGACGCGCTCCAGCAACGGGTGCTTGGGATTGCACGCTTCCTCCAGCACGCGCCGGTTGAAGGCGAGCCAGCTCAGCTCCCGGTTGAAATAGCGCGGCTCGGGCTGTTGCGCCTCCGCAGGCGCGGCCGCCGGGGCTTGGCTGATCGCGTCGGTCACTTTGGCCGGACGGGAGGGGATGCGGTCGATCTTGCCCAATGCATTGTCGCAGAACTGAAACAGCCCCCTGTTACAGACTCGTGACAGAAATTGGTATGAGGCCGCGGCAAGAGCGGAGTCGGAAAGGACTGCCCGGGTGAGCAAGGACAAGAAGAAAAAGAAGAAGGACAAGAAGAAAGGCGACGGGTCGGCCGCCGTAACGTCGAGCCTCAAGGCCCTCACCGAGAACCCGTTGGTGGCCGACGTCGTTGCCGCTGCGCTGGTGGCGACGGCCGCGGCGCTCAAGGATTCAAAGAAGGCGCGTGCGCTTGCCGATCAGGCAGGCGACCAGCTTGCCGACGTCAAGGAAGGGACCGCCGAGAAGGGAAGCGCGATGTGGGACCTCGCGCTCGACGTCGGGCGCCGCACGCTTCAGACGCTTGCCGCCGAGACGCGCAAGGGGAAGTGAGCCTCTACCTCGAAGACCTGCACGTCGGGCAAAGCTTCGTCAGCCGCACCCGCGCGCTCGACGCGGAGCAGATCAAGCGGTTCGCCGCCGATTACGACCCGCAGCCGTTCCACCTCAGCGACCAGGGCGCCAAGGGGACGATGTTCGAAACGCTCGCGGCGAGCGGCTGGCACACGATGGCGCTCACGATGCGGCTGCTGGTCGAGAGCGTGCCGCTCGCCGACGGCCTGATCGGGGCGAGCACCGAGGTCAGCTGGCCGAGGCCCACGCGACCTGGGATGGTGCTCCAGGTTTTCAGCGAGATCGCCGACATCCGCCCGTCGAAGTCGAAGCCGGACATGGCCATTGTGACCTTGCGCAGCGAAACGCGCGACCAGGACGGCAAGGTCGTGCTGGTGTTCGTCGCGCGGATGCCGGTCTATCGACGGCGAAGGAGCCTGGTGACCTAAGTGTAAGGCATTGCCTGCTTAAACGAGTGCGATGACGATCCTTATTCTCACGCAGTTGGCCGCTGCGTTGGCGACGCTGTTCGTAATGGCGATGTTAATTCGGCACCTGATGACCCGCGCCCCAACGGTCGTACTCGCTATCGATCTGGTGCTCGCACTCGCGCTGACCTTTTTGACTCTTCTGCTTAGCGTTCACCCGCCCAAGCCGGTGCCTCCGCCCGCGCCGGCGGGGCTGGTCAAAGATATTCCGCAAACTCGCCCAGCAACCGCCGATACAAATCGCGCTTGAATGGCACGATCAGCTCTGGGAGCTGCCGCGGGTCGATCCATTTCCATTCGCGGAACTCAGGGTCGTGCGTCGCGATGTTGACGTCGCTGTCTTCGCCAAGGAACCGCGCGAGGAACCAATCCTGGTCCTGGCCGCGCCACTTGCCGCCCCATAATTTGCCCTGAAGCTCCTCGGGAAGGTCGTACTTCATCCGCTCGGGGTATTCTGCGATGCGCTCGACGAGATGCGGCGCGATGCCGGTTTCCTCCTCCAGCTCGCGCAGCGCGGTTGCCCAAGGCTCCTCGCCCTCGTCGATCCCGCCCTG